>JAKLES010000078.1 GCA_022711575.1 Deltaproteobacteria bacterium
GATTCGCCTGCCTTAGGCATCTTATCCAGAACGCTCTGGGTGTTGGTGACGGCATGGATCGTGGACATGGATGCCGTCAGAATGATGTTGGTGTCCTCATTATCCAGAAGCGGCTTGACCATATGCGCAAGTCCCGTCGTGGTACAGGACGCGGCGGAAACCAGCAGATGCTTCTTACGGTCAAATGCGGCGTGGTTAATCCCGTAGATCAGGGTTGTGGTGTCGTCCGGCGTGGACAGAGCTTTATTCTTAATTTTGAACGGTGCGGAATGGATAACCACCTTGGCGCCGCTGTTTAAATGCCCCCGGATCGAGCCTTTTTTATCGTCAACGGGAACGGTCGGGTCTTTGAAAGTGCCGCTGCAATCCACCACAATATCCGCGCCGTACTGACGCCAGGGAATATTGACAGGATTCCGCTCTTCGCGCAAAATGGTCACCGGTATGCCGTCAATAAGCATTTTGCCGTTTTTATCATCCGTAATTTGAATAACAGGCTGCGCTTTGATGCCGTAGAGAAACCGGTGGAGCAACCCATAAGTAGCATCGGCTTCAATCAAGCGGGCGATTGTGTCCATGCCCGTGCCTACATCGCGGCCCAGGTTGACCACAATTTCTTTGAAGTACTTTCTGCCGACGTGATGCCACAGAGTCAGTTTGCCGATTCGTCCTAAACTGTTAATGCCGAGTACTGGCAACCTGCGTTCCGACGTGTTACTTTTTACCATGATATATTTCCTCCTTTACCCCCGTTATGGCGGGAATGATTTTTTTCTTGTTGTGTAGTGGGGATGCAAAGGTGCATAGATTTCCAATGATGTTATGGAAGGGAAATTTAAATAAATATTGCGTAAGTCGGATATCCATAATTCATTGAGGTTGTTCTGGGAACGACCGGCGTTTTTTTATCGGAAACACTGGGCAAAGTCAAGAGCTTAAAAAAGAAAATGAATAATATTAAAAAGATTTAATTCTTTTGCCTTCATTCCCCGCCTTTTTATCTCCTGTCCTGGGTTTTTTTGTCGATCATCTTTTTGAGGTTTTCAGCAAGCGGGCCGTCCTCGCGCCAGGCATGGCACGTATTGAGAAGGAAGTGATAAATCATCCTGGTGTGAGAGGGATCCGGAGGCGATGGTTGCTGCGATTGGTATGCCGCAAATCCCTGGATGGCCGCCGGGGCCATGGCCAGGAGAAGCTCCACCAGGTGCGTGCAGCCTTTTTTACCTCCGGCCAGTTTCTTAACTTTTGACGTAAAGCCTTTGGTGATGGTAAGGCCCTTAACGGGAGCCAGGCAGTTGATCGTTTCCCGACACTCATCCCGGGGCACAGACGGCAGATCGACCTCCACATCCTCAATCAAAAGATTAGAGCAATTGACCAAAAGCCTTATCTTCATGTGATGAATGATGCCCGCCGCAAACGTTCCTCCGCTTATTGCATGAGAGGCCTGAAAACGGACGTCCTTGAGAAAACCTTCCACAATGATTCTTTGCCCGTCATATTCGTGGGTCGATACTTCTATCTTTCGTGTATGAAGTTTTTTGCCTTTTAACGGATTCATGGATTGCATGGGGCTTCCTTTGTGATGTCGTTTTGCATTTTATAGTATTGCAGCACGGCCGCAATAGATCGCGCAGCGCGCTCCGGGTCCTGATATACGGGAATGCCCTGGTCGAGCAAATGCCTGACCATCTTTTCTTGAAGACTACGGTAAGTGAAACCGATGATCGGTTTATCGGGGTGACGCTTTTTAAGGCTGCAAAAGGCGTCGGCATACTGAACGATCATCTTGTCCCTCTCCGCAGGTATTGATTCAGCGGGAACGCCCATTTCTTTCAGAATCCGCTCAATAAAAATACTCGGGGTCAGGAAATAGGCCAGAAGCATATCCGCGTTCTTTTCATGCAGCAGTATATCCGGAATATTGAAGAAGTCATCCGCGTGATTTTTACTGAATGTCATATCAACCGGATTTGCCGTACTGGCCGTCTTGGGAATCAATGGCTTTAGCTTTTCCACCGTTTCCATTGAGAGCGGCGGCAGCATAAGGCCCGCCCTTCCGCAAGCATCGGCTGCCGTGGCCCCTGGTCCCCCTGAGTGGGTCTGGATAATAACCCTATTTCCCCTTGGCCGGCGGATCGTTCCCAGGGCAAGGGCATAATCAAAGAGCTCCGTCAAGGTCTGTGCCCGGATGATACCGCATTGCCTGAACACGCCTTGATAGATCTCGTTTGGGCCTGACATAGATCCTGTATGAGAACGACTCGCGTTCTTACCCGCCTCGGACCCACCCGCGTAGAGGGCGACAATAGGTTTATGGGCGGTTATGGCCTTGGCCGTTTCAATAAATTTTTTTCCCCTGGTGATCCCTTCAATATAAAGAGTGATAACCTTTGTGTTGGGGCAGGCGCCCAGATATTCCATGCAATCGACAATGTCAATGTTAGCCTCATTTCCGACACTCAACGCCGTGCTGAATCCCATCCCCTGGCGATGAAGATAATCAAACATCTGGGTAATAAAACTCCCGCTTTGGGAGGCAAGGCCGACGAAACCGGGGGGGCCTTCTGCTTTAAGTGGAGTAGGATTTAGTTTAATATGAGGATTGGCAACACCAAGACAGTTGGGACCGAGAAAACGGATACCGTATTTAACGGCGATGGACTCCAGATCCTGTTGCATCTTACCGCCTTCGGGTCCAGTTTCCCGAAAGCCGCCGGATACTACGATGGCGTGTTTGACGCCCTTTTTCCCGCAATCTTCCATAGTCTGGCAGACAATCTCTGTCGGCAGAACGATTATTGCCAGGTCTGGCGCCTCGGGTAGATCCATAATGCTGGAATAGGTCTTGCACCCGCGTACTTCTTTTTCGGTCAGGTGAATCGGGTAGATCCTCCCTTCAAAACCCAGGGCCTGCACGGATGAAAGCATGATGGATCCCATGCGCATGAATGTATTGGAAGCACCGAAAAAGGCGATGCTCTTCGGATTGACAATCGGATAGAGTGGACTCTCTTCAATGGAACGGATCATGATTTACCCTTCCTGCATAGTTTAATGATTATAACTCGTCTTTATGCCTGATAAGTCATTGACAATCAAACAGTATTTTAAGAGCGGTGGATAATGCTTGACCCTGACTGATTTTCATAGTAGAAACCCCACGTTATATTGTTTATGGAAATTCAAAAGGAGGATATGGAGATGGCAAAATATCTCTACAACGAGGAGGCCGTTGCGAATCTTAAACTCAGCGATACGTCCGTTCTGGATCGTCTGGTTGATTTTGAATCAGCACGCGCGGCGCATTTGAAAAAGGAACACGGCAAGAAAGACAAGCGGATGACGATGGGTGAGGCGGTTGCGACTTTTGTGCAGGATGGCGACATCATAACCGATGGTGGCTTTTCTTATGTCAGAACTCCCCACCAGGCCTTTCACGAGGTGATCCGGCAAGGTAAAAAAAATCTGCAGATGATCGGGGCGCCTAATACGAATCAGAGTTTTTTTATCACCTATGGATTATTGGCCCACTCCCATAGTTCATACACCGGGGCGGAGATGCGCGGGATTGACAGGGTCTATGACCGCGGGCTTAAGGCCGGCAAGTTCAAGATTATTGCCGAATGGAGTCACGGTGGTGTCGCCCAGGGGTTTAAGGCTGCCCAACTCGGCACGCCGGGTTTTTTCAGTAAACAGATGCTCGGTAGTGACCTCGTGCGCTACAATCCCTACCTCAAGGTCATGCAGCACCCTTTAAAGAAGGAGAAAGATCCCGTTGTGTTTGTTCCGGCTTTGTATCCCGATGTGGCGTTTATCCATTGCAATGCTGCGGACAAGTACGGCAACGCCTATATCTATGGTCCGGCCGTCAATGACCTGGCCGTGGCCGCGGCAGCTCGTAAACTCATCATCACGGCTGAAGAGATCGTGCCCGAAAATGACATCCGCTACAACAAGCAGGGGCAGATCATTCCGTTCTTTTATGCGGATGCCGTTGTCGAAATGCCTTTTGGCGCCCTTCCCGGCAGTATGCCCGGATGTTACTACTGGCCGCGTCAATGGTGGGAAAAGTGCATGCGTTTTGGCGGCGCTTCTGAAGAAAACAATAAGGCCTTCTGCGATGAATGGATCATGGGCGTCAAAAACCAGTTCGAGTTTGTCGAAAAACTGGGCGGCGCAAAGTGGATTGCCGAGGCTCGCCGTCAGACCAAGGCTGCCGAAGGCGACAATGAAGACATTGATTTCTCTTATGAGGAATATACCCTGAAGCATGATTCAGGACTTTACTATTAGGACAGGAGTAAATTATGCAAGACTTAAATGCACCAGCCAATCCATTGGAGACATTGGCTTATATTATCGCGCAGCAGATTTCCGATCATTCGGTCGTGTATATCGGAACAGGAATTCCCATGGTAGCCGGGATTCTGGCGAGGAAAACCCACGCTCCCAACATCACCATTGTTTACGAATCCGGAGGGCAAGACCCGATTGAGGGCGATATGCCCTGGTCGGTCGGTTGTCCCATGACCTGGCGCAAATCACCCACCGTTATGGAGATGTCCTATTCTTTCGCGCAATGTTACAACGGATATGTGGATATCGGATTTCTGGGTTATGCCCAAGTGGATATGTACGGCAATGTAAACACCCACATGATCGGCAAGGAGTATCATCATCCCAAGGTCCGCCTGACCGGTAGCGGCGGAAATAACGATCTGTCGTCGCTCACCGAGAAAATGGTCCTGGTCGGACTCCAGACGCCGGATAAGTTCCCTGAAAAGGTTGATTTTATCACTTCCGTCGGACATTTGACCGGCGGCAATTCACGCCAGGAGGCCGGCCTCATCGGCAATGGCCCCGCGGCTGTGATCAGCCCGTGGGGTGTCTATGACTTTCATCCGGTCAGCAAACGCATGCGGGTCAAATCCCTTACCCCCGGTGTCACCTTTGAACTGGCTCAGCAGTTGACCGGCTTCGAGCTTCTCAAGCCTGAAGGGGATATCCCCGAAACGAAATTGGT
>JAKLES010000079.1 GCA_022711575.1 Deltaproteobacteria bacterium
GGTCAGGGGATCGCCGCCGGAGAGGAGCACGTCGCGGATATTCGGATTAGACTCGATATAGGCCAGCGCCGTTTCCCATTTGGCGGTATCAATAAAGCATTGATGCTGCCGGCCGAAGATGCGGGAGCGGGTGCAGTAGCGGCAATACGTTGCGCAGATGTCGGTTACCAGGAACAAGACGCGGTCAGGGTAGCGATGAATGATACCGGGAACGGGAGAATCGGCTTCTTCGCCGAGAGGATCCGCTGCTTCGCCCTTTGTGTGCAGGCATTCATCGACGACTGGTACAACCGAGCGGCGGAGCGGCGAGGAAGGGTCGTGCGTGGAAATTAGACTGGCGTAGTAAGGGGTGACGGCAACAGGTAAGTCTCCCGACGGGTGCATCATGGCCTGACGTTCGTTGTCGGAGAGATGAATGATCGTATCGAGCGTCTGAACATCCCGAATGGCGTTTTGAAATTGCCAGCGCCAGTCAAACCATTCGATACGGCTGATGTCAGGATAATATTTTTTGCGGAAGGCACGTGAGCGAGGCGAATCTTTGAAAGGAAAATAAAGCCGCTCCGACTTTGATTTTGTCGGGGAAAGTTGCTGATTATTCGTGGACAACGAAAAGCAATCTGTCACTTCATTTTGTGACGCGACGAGTCTGGTCGTTGTACCCGGAGGTTCTGCGTCCTCATTAAACAGCGTCTCGTTTTCCATTCACGCTCCTTCTGTCAGAAATAATCGGTTTAAAAAAGTAGCCATCGTTGAATGGCTTTATTAATTTTTGAATTTACGCAAGCAGAAAAATTTGTCAACATATTTTTTACATTTTAGTAAAAAAAATGAAAATAATTTAAAAAAAATTTGGAACAGATTTTTTTACAACTAATTTTTGTGTGCGTGGCGACGTTCAACATGCCCGACGAATCCAATCCATCAAGGCAACGCCGCATCCTGCAGCGTATGATACGGATCGGGCTACCGGGGGAAAATTTGAGTGATGATACAAATTGGATTGCCGATGAAATCAGGATAAGGTAGAAAGAAGATATCGGCATCGAGATCCGTTATCTTGAAATACAGACAGGATAAGGGTTTTATGAAGCCGAGTGGCACAACGCGCTAACGAAAAAGATAGGTGCGACGAACGCAAAAGGGAGATGGGCCATGCCGGAGCTACCGGAAGTTGAAACGCTATGCCGTCAACTGCATGACAGGATAGCGGGGGAAAAAATTCTGACGACGGCCGTTTATGATGACAAGCTTGCCAGTCTCGGAAGCGTTAGAGGTTGTGTCATTGAGGCCGTTCGGCGCTCAGGGAAAATAATCGAGCTGAGACTCAACGACGGCCGGAGTATCGCGATTCATTTGCGGATGACAGGACGATTGCTCTGGCGGCAAGACGAAAAAAGAGAACCGCATACCCGATGGCGGATGACGGTTGCCGATGGAAACGTCGATCTGGTCGATCCACGCCGCTTTGCGACGGTCAAGGTCGAGCCGACGCTGCAGGACAAAGCCCAAAGAGACTTGATGACTGGCTTTGATGCGAAGACCTTCTCGGCGAAACAGTCCACGAGAAAAGTAAGTGTTAAAATCCTGCTCATGGATCCGAAAGCGATAGCGGGCATCGGCAACATTTACGCTTGTGAGATTTTGTATCGCGCCGGCATTTCTCCTTTTCGGCAGGCGACAACGCTAAGCGAAAGGGAATGGCGGAACATATTTCGTCAAGCCAGACGTGTTTTGAAAAAAGGCATTGAGAAACGAGGAACGTCCATTTCCGATTGGCGCGATCTTTACGGCTGCCGGGGCGAGAATCAAAACGATCTGAAAGCTTATGGGCAAGAGGGAAAGACTTGCTGCACATGCGGAGGGTTTATATCCAGAGTTAAGCAAGGCGGCCGCAGCACATTTTACTGTCCGCAGTGTCAGAAGTAGCGAAGTATCTTCTTCCCTCAATCCCCGAACATAAGAAGAGGGGAAGGTTCTTATGAGCCTTCAGGTGTGAAGGCGAGGAGTAGGGGCAAAGAGCGAGAGTGTTATATGCCACAGGCCTCCATGATCCATTGACGTAGTAAGCTTTTTGGCGGTATATTACCGACGGACACAACTTTATCATTAATCACCAACGCGGGTGCGCCCATAACGCCGAAGCGGGCTATTTCCTTGATGTCGGTGATGGGACGCAAGTCGGCGGCTATTTGCATTTCGGATAACAGATCGCGAATGTCATCTTCGAGCTGAGAACAGCGCGCGCAGCCCAGACCCAGGACATAAATCCGGAGGCCTTCCGTATGCTCAGGCATGACAGGAAGATTATTTTCGATTTTATACTGGCGCAGAAGAGCTTTGGCATAATCCTCTCTCGCTTGTGCCGGGATATAGTTTTGATCAACAATAGAAGAGATGAGAAAATCTGAAATTTCTGCATCGTTTTTTTCGGTGCATGTTTTGTTTGCTTTAGCAATCGCTGCATCCAGGCCGATGATTCCGATCAATCGGTTATTAATCATCACTTGCTTTACGGAGTCTGCAGGCATATTATCCCCCCGTGATATTCAAGGCATTTAGGGATTGACCTTTTTCAATCCATTTACACCTATTATATAAAGATGCGTCAAGAAAATATTGGAACAAATGTAAATAAAATGAAAAATGGAGTGAGCAGATGAATTCGGCAATCATTATTGAGAAAGCGATAAAAGAAGGAAGAACCGCACTGACGGAAGCGGAGGCAAAACAAGTCCTCAAAGACTACAACATTCCGGTAGTAAAAGAAACAATAATTAATAATATCAATGATATAGAAGATACAGCGCGTGAAATGGGTTATCCGGTTGTTTTAAAAGGGTTAGGCAGCAAGCTGACGCATAAAACAGAAAAAGGTTTGGTCAAGCTCAACATTAAAACGCCGGAAGATCTTCAAGTGGCGGCTGTATATATAAAGGATGCGGCAGGGGCGGATTTGGAAGGATTTCTGCTTCAACCCATGTTGGAAGGCAAAAGAGAATTTGTCGCCGGACTTTTTTTTGACGCACAGTTTGGTCCGGTTGTTATGTTTGGGCTGGGGGGTGTATTTACGGAGGCCCTCGGCGATGTCGTTTTCCGCCTTGCCCCCGTTGATGAAAAAGAAATAATTGAAATGATTAATGAAATACACGCTCAAAAGCTGCTGCACAATTTCCGCGGTGAAAAAGCACCGGATATGGATGCTCTGGTAAAAGTACTGATGGGCCTGTCTGACATCGCCATGAACATACCGGAAATCAAGGAAATTGATATTAATCCATTATTGGTTTCCGTAGGCGGAAAGGTCACGGCAGTGGACGCTTTGGTGGTACTGGGGGAGCGAGCCCACCAGAAAGTAACACAGGTTCCCGTTAATCCCAGGGACATTGGAAACTTGTTTTATCCCAAATCCATTGCCTTCATCGGGGCTTCCGCGGAAGTCAGCAAATGGGGGCAGCTAATGTTTTCTAATGTGATAGTGGGTAATTATGCGGGAAAAGTTTATCTGGTCAATCCGAAAGGCGGTGCGATCGCCGGGGAAAATGTTTTTAAATCGGTTATGGAAATTCCTGATCCTGTTGATCTGGCTGTTATCACCATTCCGGCCGAAAAGGTCCTCCCGATTATAGATGAATTGAAGCAAAAGGCGATTAAAAATGTATTGCTCATTTCGTCAGGTTTCGCTGAAATAGGACCGGAAGGGAGAACGCTTGAAGAGGAACTGATTAAAAAGGCACGTGAAGCTGGAATTTTAATTCTTGGTCCCAATACGATGGGCATTTGTAATCCTCATATATCCCTTTATTGTACAGGAACACATGTTCGCCCGAAGGCGGGAAATACAGTCTTAGTAGCCCAATCCGGTAATCTGGGGACGCAGTTACTGGCTTTTGCAGAAAAAGAAGGCATCGGGATTCGTGCTTTCAGTGGTTCCGGTAATGAGGCGATGATCACAATAGAGGACTATATGGAAGGTTTTGAAGTGGATGACATGACTCGGACGGTTGTCATGTACATTGAGAGCATCAAAAATGGCCGGAGGTTTTTTAATGCGGCAAGAAGGGTTGGCCGGAAAAAACCTGTCATCGCCTTGAAGGGAGGACGCACACAAGCGGGAGCGTCTGCTGCAGCCAGCCATACCGGCGCAATGGCTTCTAATATCAAGGTATTTGATGCAGCCTGCAAACAAGCGGGTGTCGTACAGGCGCAACAGCCAATGGATTTACTGGATCTCTCCGCGGCCTTTTCTTCTCTGCCTTTGCCTAAAGGAAATCGCGTGGCCATTTTGACATTAGGCGGGGGATGGGGGGTCGTTGCCTCTGATTTGTGTACGGAAAACGGTCTGGTGGTTCAGTCCTTATCGGGAAGCATCATTGAAAAAATTAACCATTGGCTGCCACCGTTCTGGAGTCACGCCAATCCGGTGGATTTGGTGGGGGGAATGAACACGGATATTCATATGGCCATCACTGAAGAATTGCTGAGGTGGGAAGAATGCGACGCGATCATCCACATGGGCATTATCGGCAGACGAATGATGATTAAATCCGTTATGGAATCGGCCATTGCCATCGACAAGGCTTACGATCAGCAATTTCTGGAAAACAGTTTAAATTCGCTTCAAGTTTACGAACAAGGTCTTGTCGAACAGACAGTGCGCGTCATGGAAAAATATCAAAAGCCGGTTATCGGGGTTTACCTGTTGACCGATGAGAAGACCCGTACCGTCATAGAAATCGAAGATCAAAAATATAAAGGTATTGCCTTTCCGAGCCCGGAAAGGGCGGTGAAGTCTTTGGCCAAGATGTATCAATATTCACAATGGCTGAAAGGAACGCAAGTATAGGGAAGGTGGCGCTAACCTGACAAACTGGATGTCACTCGATGTCCCAAGCCAGTCCCCGCGGGTCAAGGGTCAATGGACTCAGGTTAGAAAAATGGGATTGGAAAAGATCCAGGGTCGGACTTTTCCAGCTGATTTCAAATAAACTTCCA
>JAKLES010000008.1 GCA_022711575.1 Deltaproteobacteria bacterium
TGCCGGAGAGGTCTCCCTTGACGTCGGCCAGAAAGATCGGAACGCCGATGGAAGCGAAGGATTCGGCCATCTTCTGCAACGTAACCGTCTTTCCTGTACCGGTGGCGCCGGTAATGAGTCCATGACGATTGGCCATGTTCGGCAACAGAACAATTTCTTTCCCCTGGGACATTGCGATGACTAATGGCGCTATCATATTGCTCCTTATCGGTGATGGTAAACCTTCTTCATAGAGAATATCTTTGCAGGCACTATAAAAATAAGTCCGGTCAATGTCAATTTAATATTTTGTTTTTCAGGCAGAGGTTTATTGGAGTGAAAAAGATCCGTTTCATTGCTTGCAAACCGTTTTTTTAAAGTTTATAAAAGGGCGTAAAGTTGTTGGGACTGAACACATCCATCGTATTATTTCGGTATATACAAAAAATTAGGAGGAAAAAAGTCATGGGCAATGTTTTCAATTTTTCGGGTAAAACAGCGATTATAACGGGTGCGGGCAGGGGGATTGGCAGGGTGATTGCCCTGGGGTTTGCCGAGGCGGGCGCCAATGTTGTTCTGTGCAGCCGGACGAAGGCCGAAATTGACGGCGTCGCTGATGAAATCCACAAAAAAGGCGGTAAGGCTTTGTCAGTTGTAACCGATCTGACGATTCATGAACAGCTGGAGAATCTTGTGAATGCAACGATCAAGGAATTCGGCCGCATTGATATTCTGGTTAACAATGCCGCCCGCAGCTTTCTGCGTGGTCTGCTCGATTTACGCGAGGATGGATGGGACAAGTGTTTCAACACCAACGTCAAGGCTGTCTGGCTTTTGAGCCGTCTGGTTGCGCGTCAGATGATTGAACAAAAAAGTGGAAAGATTATTAACATTACCACCGTCGGCGCGGATAAAGCCGAAGCCGGTATGGCGGCCTATGGCTGCAGCAAGGCGGCGCTGAAGCATCTTACCCGCTGCATGGCCCGGGAATGGGCGCAGATGGGAATCAATGTCAATGCAGTGGCGCCCGGGTTTACCCGCACGGATTTCAGCAAACCCATCTGGTCCAATCCGGACGTTGAAAAGATGATCTGTCAGGTCATTCCCAAGGGGAAAATAGGCGAACCGGAAGATGTTGTCGGGGCGGTGCTTTTCCTTGCGTCCAGCGCCGCGGGTTATATCACCGGCGATACGATTTATGTCGATGGCGGAACCATGACCAGCTAGGCAGGGTTACGGAGGAAGCTGATGAATAACAAGGGGATTTTCAGTCCGGTTATCGCGGACATTCGGGCCGGCATGAAACGCGGAAAGATCGTATCCGTCGATGACGCCATACGCGTCATTAGGGACGGCGATACGGTATCCATTGATGGATTTATCGGCGGTTGTGCTCCGGAAGAGTTGCTTCTTGGCCTGGAGAGGCGCTTTTTGGGAACCGGTGAACCGAAAAATCTCACGCTGATTTTTGCCGCCGGCATCGGTGACAGCAAGGAGAAAGGCATCAACCGTCTGGCTCATGAAGGCCTGCTCAAGAGAGTGATTGCCGGACACTGGGGATTGGTGCCGAAACTTCAGCAACTGGCGCTGGCCGGAAAAATCGAGGCCTATAATTTCCCCCAAGGGGTCATTACGCATCTTTACCGGGATATTGCCGGGCACTCGCCGCGAACCATCACGCACGTAGGTTTGGGAACCTTTGTCGATCCCCGCGACCGGGGCGGAAAAGTCAATGCCGTCACAACGGAGGATCTAGTCGATCTGATTAACTTTGACGGCAGGGAATATCTTGCCTACAAAACTCTGCCCATCCATGTTGCGCTTCTGCGCGGTACTACAGCGGATATGGATGGCAATATCACCATGGAAAAGGAAGCTTTCACGGTGGAAGTTCTGCCGCTGGCCATGGCGGCAAAAAATTCCGGAGGCTTTGTGATTGTGCAGGTGGAAAGAATCGCCGAACGCGGCGCGCTGAACGCCCGCCAGGTCAAGATTCCAGGGATCCTCGTAGATTGCGTGGTCGTGGCTAAACCGGAAAATCACTGGCAGACCTACGGGACGCCTTATAATCCCGCCTACAGTTGCGAATTCAAGGTGCCGACGGCCAGCATTGAACCCTTGCCGATGGATGAGCGCAAGATCATTGCCCGGCGGGTGGCTTTTGAACTCCAGCCGAACATGGTGGTGAATCTGGGCATTGGCATGCCTGAAGGCATGGCCAATGTCGCCAATGAGGAAGGCATTTTCGATTATCTGACGCTGACGGCGGAAGCGGGCTCCATCGGCGGCATTCCCTCCGGCGGCCTTGATTTTGGCACAGCCACCAACATGGATTGCCTGATTGACATGCATTCCCAGTTTGATTTTTATGACGGCGGGGGCCTGGACCTGGCCTGCCTGGGGCTGGCCCAGATGGATGCCCGCGGCAATGTCAATGTCAGCAAGTTCGGTTCGAAACTGGCCGGCTGTGGTGGCTTCATTGACATCACCCAAACCGCTAAAAAAATTGTCTTTGCCGGAACTTTTACGGCAGGCGCAGCTGAAATGGCCATTGCGGACGGCAAACTGAAAATAATTAAGGACGGCGGCCTTAAAAAAATCATAAGAGAGGTGGAACAGATCACTTTCAGCGGCAAAACCGCGCAGCAAGGCAATCAATTAGTTTATTACGTCACGGAGCGGTGTGTTTTTGAGCTGACAAAGGAAGGGGTGGAACTCATCGAAATCGCGCCCGGCGTTGACTTGGAAAAAGACGTTCTGGCGCAGATGGAATTCAAACCTATTCTCAGGAATGTCCGCTTGATGGATGCGCGTATTTTCAAACCCGTATTGATGGGGCTCAAGGATGATCTGCTGAGCATTCCCATTAACGAACGACTGGTCTACGATCCGGCAACCAATATATTTTATGTGAACTTTGAAGGATTGGCCGTTAAGACCAAAAACGATATCGAGGCGATCCGCTCGCAGGTTACGAAAATTTGCGCTCCGCTGGGCAAGCGCGTGAAGACGATCGTCAACTATGACAACTTCTCGATTGTCCCGGAACTGGAAGACGAATACATTAAAATGGTCAAATTCGTGGTGTCCGAATATTACAGTGACGTGACCCGCTACACGACCAGCGCTTTTTTACGTATGAAACTGGGGGACGAACTGAAAAAAAGGCATCTTGCGCCACATATCTTTCAGTCCAAGGAAGAAGCCAGACAGGCACTGGAAAAGAAAGGATAAATGATGTAGGGGGCAATAAACAAGTGCCCTAATCATCCGAGAATGACGCGCGGGCACTTGAGGTTACACGAAAATATTTTGCCCCCGCAAACGTCAAAATAGTATTGAAAATATTTCATGAACAGGATAGAACTCACGCTAGGCTGTATACAGGGTAACATACAAACTATCTTAGACAGTAAAAAAATAATAAGAAAGAAGAAAAATTATGCCGATTGAAATTAAGATGGAAGGCCAGGTGGCCGTTGTTACGTTGAATGAAGGGGAAAACCGTTTGAATCTGGATTTCCTGCAAAAGTTTACGGACGCATTGAATCACATTGAAAAAGAGACGAACGCCAATGTCCTGGTCGTGCGCGGCGCAGATGCAAAAATCTTCAGCAACGGGATTGACTTGGAGTGGCTGATGCCGATTATGCAGAAAAACGATGCGGCAACGGCAAAAAAATTTATTGAAAACATGATGGCGCTTTTCCGGAAAATTGCGCTGTATCCCATGCCTACGATTGTTGCTATGACCGGGCATGCTTTCGCCGGTGGCGCGATCATGTGCTGCTACTTTGATTTTCGTTTCATGCGGTCGGACCGGGGCTTTATGTGCTTTCCGGAAGTTGATCTGGGTATTCCATTTCTGCCGGGCATGATGACGGCCATGAAGAAGGCCATTCCGCGTTACAAACTCGATGAGATGGTGCTGACCGGAAAACGTTGCGCCGCGCAGGAATGCGAAGAGCATCATATTATTACCAAGGCCTGCCACATTGACCAGTTAATGGACGAGGTCATGAATTTTGCCAAGCTTCAGAATAAGCGACGCCCGGTGGTTGACCTCATTAAAGCGGAAATGAACAAGGATATCATTTACGCAATAGATCATGAGGATCCGCCGATCATCGCGTCCGGACGCTTTTACGTTTGATTAATCTCAATATTGAACGGGAAATCTAAAGCAGAAAAGATTCTCCTGACATCTATTGAAATAACAGCTCCATTGCCGTTTGTAAGTGATGGGGCTGTCATTTTTTATGAAACCTTTTCCCCTTCATTGCTTCTTTTTAAATCAAACAAAGGCAGGATACTGAAAAAAGCCTGGCCATTCATTTCACTAAATGACTTTAAAGATTTTTAACATTGTGAATGTCGACTTGAAAGTTGCGACGAAAAGCTAAGCCAGAGCAGCATAGTGGTGATCGGCTCTAGCGCCATGTTGGGCGTTTCTATTCTGATTCTACGAA
Source organism: Deltaproteobacteria bacterium (assembly GCA_022711575.1). GTDB lineage: Bacteria > Desulfobacterota > Syntrophia > Syntrophales > Smithellaceae > UBA8904. The sequence goes on from JAKLES010000008.1 coordinate 4,449, forward strand.
CTCTGTAAAGAAGTAACGAATACAGTCCGGACAGATGAATCGTCGTTCGAAAGTGCCATCTCCCTTTGCTTTAGTTAATCCTAGATTTTTTTTACGATCTGCGACCTCGTGATTCCAAAACATAAACCCTTTATCTTTTTTTACTGCTGGGATGATGTTTGTACGCCATAGGTTTGACCATCTACTGCTTTCATCTTTTCCAATATTAAAGAATGAATCGCATAGTTGACATTTACCAATGGTAAGGTTCTCGAGCAACTCAAGGTTAAGCCTGACGTTTGGTTTATAAACGGGACTCGAAAGAACCTCTATGCATTTCTTCTTTTTGATTTGAATTAATCCAATCCCGATATGACTTGCGATGTTAATTTCATCGTACGAGAAAGCTGTTTCCTTAACATCTGCTAAGTATACCCTATCAGCATAAACGCGATAGCCAAGAGTTTGTCCAGCAGCTGTTGCAAATGGTGATGCTCCTCGTTTAACTTCAATTCCTATAGTCTCGATTTCGCCGGAAAGATCACCACCAATATCCCTTACTCCTACAACATCAATTCGACTGTACTTTAGTCCTTTCACCGCTTTTTTCCTGTATTTGATGACCATGCGAGATACACTAACCTGTGACGATAAAGGTTTCGATCGCCTGGCTGTGCTCGCATACATCATCATTGGAATGGGGGACACATTTTCTTCCTGAAGTCAAGAGTGCCGCAATTTTGAGACACATACTCCCTTTCAAGCGGTAATGTAGATCTTATTGTTTATATATTTCAGTTGTCTATATATTTCTTGACAATTCTCGCCTAATTTCCGTATCATTCAATTCGTATGTAACATTTATCTTATCCTCAGGCTCTTAACAACACTCATCAGGACTTAGCCTAATTGCCACAAGCTGAATGGTTTTCCTCCAACAGTGACCTCAGGGAGATGTGAACCATGAAATGTCCCAAGTGCCAATTTGAAAATATAGAAGGAAAAAAATTCTGTGGCGGATGTGGCTCTAAATTAGAGATTTTCTGCCCAAGTTGCCGATCGTCCAATCCACCAGACTACAAATTCTGTGATGAGTGTGGCCATGCCTTAGGCGTCCCCGCCAAAACAACCCCCAAAGAACTCACCTTTGACGAGAAGTTTCAGAAGATCCAGAAATACCTACCGGGTGGCCTGACAGAAAAAATTCTTGCCCAGAGAGGCAAGATCGAAGGTGAACGGAAACAAGTGACCGTCCTGTTCGCCGACATGGAAAACTTTACCCCGCTGGTGGAAAAACTCGGACCGGAAGAAGCTTATGCCATTATGGATCAGGTCTATGAGATTCTGATTCATAAGGTTCATGATTATGAAGGAACAGTCAATGAAATGACCGGCGATGGCGTCATGGCCCTCTTCGGTGCACCCATTGCCCTGGAAGACGCTCCTCAAAGAGCCATCCGTTCTGCCCTATCCATCCATCAGGAAATTGCCCGGTTCAGTGACCGGATGAAACAGGAAAAGGGCATCCCGCAGATCAAAATGCGCATCGGCATCCATACAGGTCCCGTAGTCGTAGGCACACTAGGAAACGATTTACGGGTGGAGTTCAAGGCCGTGGGAGATACGGTCAACCTCTCCTCCCGGATACAGAATCTGGCCGCAGCAGGAACAACGTATGTTTCTGAAAACACATTTAAGCTCACCGAAGGACTTTTCCGCTTTGAGGCTTTAGGGGAAAAAGCAATCAAAGGGAAAGAGCAACCTGTCCGCATCTACCAGGTGATTGCTCCCAGTTCAAGTCGGACCCGTTTTGATGTGAGCGCCGAACGTGGCCTCACTCCTTTTGTGGGCAGGGTGCGAGAACTGGAAAACCTTCTGGATGGTCTGGATAGGGCGAAGACTGGGAGAGGGCAGGCTTTTTCCTTGATCGGCGAGGCCGGGGTCGGTAAGTCCAGACTCCTTTATGAGTTCCATAAAACAGTCACCAACGAAGACGTCACCTTTCTGGAAGGAAAGTGCCTTTCCTATGGTAGAGGGACAGCCTATCATCCCATTATCGACATCCTGAAATCGACCTTTAACATCAATGAAGCGGACGCAGATCCTAAGATCAAGGAAAAGGTCACCAATGGATTGAAAACTTTTAAAATAGATGTGGCTTCCAGCCTTCCTTATCTTCTGGAACTTTTATCGGTCAAAGAAAGCGGTATCGAAAAGATTCAAATGAGCCCGGAAGGTAAGAAGGACCGCCTGCTTGAAATCATGAAACAGATCCTCCTCAAAGGCTCGGAGATACGGCCTCTCATCATCGCTATCGAAGACCTGCATTGGGTGGATAAGAGCACGGAAGACGGCCTGAAATATTTCCTGGAGAGCATCCCCGGTGTGAAAATACTACTGATCTTCACATACCGGCCGGAGTATGTGCATACTTGGGGCCGTAAATCTTTCCATAACCAGTTGACCCTCAACCGACTGTCAAACCGGGAGAGTCTGGCGATGGCAGGCAGCCTGCTTAACCATGCCGGACTCGACAGGGAACTGGAAGAACTGATTCTGTCCCGTACGGAAGGGATACCGTTTTTTATCGAAGAACATATCAAGGTCTTGAAGGATCTGAAGATCATAGAAAAACAACACGATGTGTATAAGCTTACCGAGTCCACTAAAACCCTGACGATTCCCTCCACCATCCAGGATGTAATCATGGCCAGGGTGGATGCTTTGCCGGAAGGAGCCAAGGAGATCATCCGCACGGCGTCCGTGATTGAAAGGGAGTTCAGTCATGAATTGATGAAAAAAGTTGCAGGTCTGACGGAGCAGGAGCTCCTGTCCAATCTGTCCTTTCTCAAAGACGCGGAGCTTATCTATGAACGGGGAATCTATCCCGATCTGACATACATTTTCAAGCATGCCCTGACCCGGGAGGTGGTCTATGATTCCATCCTGAGCAGGAAGAAAAAACAAATTCATGAAAAGATTGCCGAGACCATTGAAGATGTCCACCGGGATGATCTTTGCTATCACTACGGCGTTTTGTCCGGTCACTGTCATGCCGGCGAGAATTATGAAAAGGGGGCGGAATATGCGAGACTGGAAGCCAGGAGACTCCAGAAGGCGGCCTCCTTCCGGGATGCCATTGAATACTCAAAAAAAAGCATATCGTGCCTGGAGCGGCTTTCCCCGACTGAAGAAAATCAGAAAAAACTGATTGATGTCCGGACAACCTTGGCCAATTATTATTTAAGCCTGAACCTCCATGCTCAGGCCAGGGATGCCGTGGAGCCGATTCGCGATCTGGCGTTGAAGCTGAATTATCGAAAAAAGCTTCCGGCCATATACATGGCAACAGGGCTGTATTACATCTATGTTGAAGAAAACAGCCGCAAGGGATTGGAATTGATCAATCGGGCCACGAAAATGGCTGAAGAGTCTTCGGATCATTTTTTATGGTGGACCGGTCTTTATATATCAAGCACTTTCCTGCCATTCATTTCAGAATTTCAGGATGCTCATAAGAATCTCAATCGCTTACTGGACGTCAGCTTGATGATGAAGGATTCAACAGGGACGGCATACGCCAAGGGGTCTATTTCTATTTGCCATCAGCTGGAAGGTCAAATGACTCCTGCATATGAATTTGCCAGGGAATCATTAATGCTCGCCAAAGAAACGGGTGATGCGTTCATCAAAGGAATGGCTTACCCGGCTTATGGCGCAGCGTGTTATCAAAAAGGACTATTTGATGAGGCTAAAACCCATCTTCTGGAATTTACGTCTTCTTATGAAAAAGCGGGCCCCATATCATGGATGGGATGGGCTCACTCATTTTTAGCATCGATATATATGGATTCGAAAGCGTATGATGCGGCAGTGGACGTATATGAAAAGACCATTCCAATCTTCAAAAGTGCCGGGTTTTTGCCTTCCATCATCAAGAACATTCAATCAGGCTTGATCAGAGCAAAAGTGTTAAGGCATGATCAGGATATTGCGCTGAATGAATTAACTTCATGCTATGAAAAATATAATCTCACTTTGTTAAAAGGTATGACCGCCAGAAATATGGGCGATGCTCTGCTGAATCTTGATGATAATCACCGTGAGGATGCCGGAATGTGGTTTCAAAAGGCAATCGAAGAAGATTCAAAAAATGGCATGATGTGGGAATTGGCGATGGACCATGCCTTTTATGCAAACTGGTTCAAGAAGAAGGGTGACATTCAAGGGGCAAAGGAACAGCTCACCAAGTCCATCGACATCTTCCGGGAATGCGGGGCCGATGGATGGGTAACACGAACTGAGCAGGAACTGGTTAGCCTTACTTAGGAGGAACTTTTCATGGACATGGTCGACAAGTCGGATCAGGAAACAATCCCGGTGAAGGACAGGGTTGAGTTCCTGAGCAAGGTCTACGACCGGATGGCTGGACTTACGGTTAATGCCGATACGAAGGCAGGAATCATCCTCGCCATCCACAGCTTCTGGGCCATCTCCTATGGCCCCAATCTGACCAAGCTCATCATTTCGTTTCCGGCACGGCCGATGAAGTTGGTTATCTGGGTTATATCCTTCCTGCTGGTAATGGCCTTTTTCATTGCCTTTATCCGTTCAGCCTACAAATCGGCTATGGTTCTGTCTCCGAGGATTAAGCCGCAGGAAAACGAGCCGTCCCGCAGGCCGGGACTGATCTATTTTGCCGACATCATCAAGTTCAAGGGGAATAATATTGGCGAGAAGGCGTGTAGCTACAAGACGCAATTTGATAAAATGAGTTATGAGGACATCGTTGAAGATCTGACTTACCGAATCAATGACATCGCCAATGTGGTAAATGAAAAATATGTTTGTGCCGGTGAGGCAGTGCAGAGATCCATTTTAACGTTTTATCTTTGGGCCGCCTCCCTCATTTTCCTAATCATGATGAACATGATGTAAAAATGCGCATCCGATAATGCCCCTGATTCGCTGGAGTGAGTAGGTGGTTCGGTTCCATAAATTTAATACTGGCTTTCAAATGGTAATCTTCTTTGTTAATAGCAGTCTTAAAGCAGAGGAAATTTTTCTTCATCCAAGTTTCTACTATGGGATACAACACGCCTTCTTTCTCATTCTTCATCCGTTATTCCTTTCGCACAACGAAAAGCTAAGCCGGAGCGTAGCAATCGGTTGGACTGCACTTTATTGTCTTATACAGTTTTCATGGCAGAGGCACATACTTCAATGAAGAAAGAACTCATATCTTCAGGCCTACAGTCAGGCCCTCCTCAACGGCCTCCCGGATCATCCGGGGCCGGACGCAGTCTCCTACGACATAGACCTCTGGCGCCTTGCCCTGGTAAACTTCAACGGTTTTAGGGTCAACGCGGAGCCCGGCCGCGAGAACCACTGCGTTGCCTTCGATAAATTCGGGGATTCCCTTCCTGATCACCTTCACGCCCTGCCCGGTGATCTCTTCAACAGTAGTCTGGGTTTCCAGGCGAACCCCCAGCATTTTCAGCATTCCCAGGAAAAATGGCCGATAGCTAGTCGATACAGTCGGCGCCAAGCGGTCCAGCATCTCCAGGACGGTAACACTTGTGACGCCTTGAGTCTTCGTCAGCAAAAACTCCGCTGTCTCGCAACCCACGAGGCCGCCCCCGACTATGATGACCCGCCCCTGGACAACTTTTTCTCCCGTTAGGACATCTTCTGCCGGAACAACGTGAGCCGCGTGGATGCCCGGGATGTTCGGGACAATGGGGGTGGCCCCCACGGCGAGGATCAGGACATCGGGCTGCTCCGTCTCCACGGTCCGGGGATTCAGGGCGCTTCCCAGGCGGATCTCAACGCCTGCCTTAAGGGTTCGCACGGCCAGACTCAGGGTGAAATTCGCAATTTCTTCCTTGTGGGGCGGCAGGCACCCGATCCGCATCCATCCGCCCAGTTCCGTCTCCTTCTCAAACAGCGTAACCCGGTGGCCCCGTTCTGCGGCCGTCAGGGCCGACTGAAGACCTGCGGGACCGCCGCCGGCCACGAATACCCTTTTTGCCTTGCCAGCGGGAGTTGAGACATGCAGCAGTTCCTTTCCCGTGCTTGAGTTGACGGTGCATCCGGCCGATGCCCCGCAGTGGGGGTCCTTGTAAACGACCATGATGTCGGAGAGGCAGTTCCCGCAGGCGAGACAGGGCACGATCTCCTCGATACGGTCTTCCTTTGCTTTCTTTGGAAGGTATGGGTCGGCGATCAGCGCGCGGCCCATACCGATGAAGTCCGCCTGCCCGTTTGCAAGAATCCGCTCCGCCGTTTCCGGGTCGTTAATCCGGTTTGCGGCAATGACGGGGATGCCGACGACGCCCCGGATCTGGGCAGCCAGGGGAGCAAAGGCCCCTTTCGGTACCATGGAACCCACAGTGGGAATGCATGACTCGTGCCACCCGGTATAGGTGTTGATGAAATTCACACCCGCCTTTTCCAGGGCTTGGGCCACGATTTTTGACTCTTCGATGGTATGTCCCCCCGGCATCTGCTCATCGATATTCAGACGGACACCCAGCGGGAAGTCGTCGCCAGTCTCCCGGCGGATGCTCGCAACGATCTCAAGAATAATGCGCATCCGGTTCTCCAAGCTTCCCCCGTACTGATCATCACGCTGGTTCGTGACGGGGGACAGGAAGCGATTAAGCAGGTAGCCCGCACCGACCAGGAACTCCACGGCGTCAAAGCCACCCTTGCGCGCACGCCCGGCTGCCTGTCCGTAATTTTTAACCAACTCCTGAATTTCCTCAATCATAAGGGCTCTCGGAACTGCTCGCATCATCTGGTTCAGGACCGCCGAGGGACCAATAAGCTCAGGTTCGCCGTCCTTAGTGACCATGTGGTAAGACGTGAGGAGCTGGCAAGCAACTTTCGCCCCGTGGGTCTGGATGGCTTCTGTAGCACGCCGGATTCCCGGCAAGTATCGGTCGTCAAACACGCCCGGCGCCATGTGCGATCCTGCGTACATGGGCGTAAGGGGAATCATGATCATGCCCGCACCACCACTAGCACGCTCGGTAAGGTAAGCGATGAAGCGATCCCCAATGGATCCGTCAGGCTCCGCATATCCCATGGTCATGGGCAACATAATGATACGGTTCTTGATTTCCAGATTTCCAATGTGTCCAGGTGTAAACAAGTGCGATAACATATCCTTCTCCTTTTAGGACAACCCAATACGCTACACAGGAAGTTGTGCTCAAACACGACCATTCGTTACTTTCAGTTACCAGGGTATTGAGAGTGACAGTTTGACGGATTGAGAAGATATTGGAAGCTCTATCCGTTTATTTATCTTTACCTGTTGTGCTACGCACACGCACCGAATTGGCGTGCGCATCCAATCCTTCCATTTGGGCAAAATGCTGTGTTGGCCCGGATAACTTCTCGAAAGCTGTTTGGGAGAAAGACAGCACGCTCATCCGCTTGTAGAAATCATAAACACCCAGGGGGGAGGAAAACCGTGCCGTGCCTTCGGTAGGCAGAATGTGATTGGCGCCGGCGAGGTAGTCGCCCAGGGCTTCCGGTGTATAGGACCCTAAGAATACGGAACCGGCACTGCGAACTTGTTCCACAAGATCCGCCGGGTTTTCCACCATCAACTCCAGATGCTCCGGCGCGAAGAGATTGGTAAGCTCCACAGCTTGGGCGATATCGGACGTAATGATGATTGCGCCGTATTGTGACAGAGATTTTTCAATGATTATTTTCTTGGGCAAGGTTTGCAACTGTCTTTGAGCTTCTCTTGCCACCTTCTGGGCTAAATCAGGATAAGGCGTGAAGAGTAAAGCCGCCGCCATTTCATCATGTTCGGCCTGCGCCAGCAGATCCGCCGCCGCGAAAGCCGGATTGGCCGTTTGATCGGCAATGACCACCACTTCGCTGGGACCGGCGATCATATCAATGGCAACCTGTCCGAATACGAGTTTTTTGGCCGCGGCGACGTAGGAGTTGCCCGGACCAACAATTTTATCCACGCGCGGAACGGTTTGCGTCCCGTAGGCCAGCGCGGCGATGGCTTGCGCGCCGCCAATCTTGAAGATACGATCCACACCGGCGACGTCGGCTGCCGCGGCAATGAGCGGGTTGAGTTGGCCGTCTTTTACGGGACTGACCAGGATAATTTCCTTAACGCCCGCAATGCGCGCCGGAATGGCCGCCATGATCAATGTGGAAGGATAAAAGGCCTTGCCGCCGGGCGCGTAGATGCCGACCCGATGCAAGGGTAGTATCCTTTGCCCCAACGCCACACCATTTTCATCACCTATCGAGTATCCGGATGTGATCTGATGGCGATGATATTTTTCAATCCGGTCGGCGGCCAGTTTGATCACGTTCCGGTCTTGAGGATTTACTTTGGCCGCTGCATCTTTTCTTTCAGAAGGTGTTGCTTCGACGGTGGTTGCAGTTATGTCGTAGCCGTCAAACTTTTTTGTATAATGAAACAGCGCTTCATCGCCGCGCACGGAAATGTCATGGATGATTTGGGCTACGTTTTCCAGAAGGTCCGGCGTAAAAGCGCCGCCCCGCCTGCGTATTTTTTGAAAAAAATCCAGAAATTCATTTGCGTCGGCTCGAATAATTTTCATCTTATTGTTTCATCCTTTGAATATCCGCGCCCAATGCGGAGAATTTCTTCTCAATATTCTCATAACCGCGGTCAATATGATAAACTCTCGAAATTTCCGTAGTGCCTTGGGCAACCAGCGCCGCCAGAATCAACGAGGCGGAAGCCCGCAAATCCGTGGCCATGGTTTGCGCGCCGTATAAGGTGGGCACGCCACGCACCACGGCGCTGCTGCCTTGAATCACGATGTCCGCGCCCATGCGCATGAGTTCGCTGACATGCATGAAACGGTTTTCAAAAACCGTTTCCGTTATGACGCTAAGGCCGCTGCCGACGGACATGTAAGCCATGATTTGTGCCTGCAAATCCGTGGGGAAGCCGGGATGGGGAAGGGTTTTGACATCGACGCTGTGAATTTTGCTGCCGGCTGCGACTTTCAGCCCTTTGTCAGTGGGTGTGATTTTCATGCCGGTATCCTGCAATTTATTGATCAGCGCTTCCAGATGCTGAGGATTACAGCCTAATACATTGATTTCACCGTGGGTCATGCCGGCGGCAATCATGAACGTTCCGGCTTCGATACGATCAGGAATGATGGACGCTTCAGTCGCTTTCAACGTTGTCACGCCGGTGATTGTGATGACATCCGTTCCCGCGCCGCTGATTTTGGCGCCCATCCCTTTGAGAACATCCGCCAAATTAACAATTTCCGGTTCGCGCGCGGCATTGTTCAGCACAGTGGTGCCTTCCGCCAGTGTTGCGGCCATCATGATGTTTTCCGTGCCGGTCACCGTAGGCAGATCAAAATAGATATTGGCGCCTTTCAGTTTATTTGCCTTTGCTTCAATATAGCCGCCATGCAATTTCACGGAAGCGCCCATATCCTGGAGCGCTTTGATGTGCAGGTTGACCGGACGCGCGCCGATGGCGCACCCTCCGGGAAGAGACACGCGGGCCTGGCCCATACGCGCCACCAGCGGTCCTAAAACCAGAATCGATGCCCTCATCGTTTTTACAAGATCATAAGGGGCGACGCTATTGGTGATTTTCCTGGCGCTGATTTTCACAGTGCTGTCACCTTCAATTTCCACACCCATATTTCTTAAAAGCTTATAGGCGGTTTTAATATCAACCAGATCGGGAATATTAGAAAATGTGCAGGTTTCTTCTGTAAGAAGCGCTGCCGTCAGAACCGGCAGGGCGGCATTTTTCGCACCGCTGATCTGAACGTTTCCATGTAAAGGCTTGCCGCCGTGAATGACTATCTTATCCACTTATTTTCTCCTTCCTTTGATAACGCGCGAAAGCCCCGCGTAATCAGCGCTCACATCAATACGGTCATAAAAACAAGCATTTTCCGCCATGATGGCACGCACAGTTTCGCTCTGTTTAGCGCCGATTTCGAGCAAAAGCCAGCCATTTTCTTTCAGTCGGCTGTGAGCTTGATATATCAATTTTTCGTAAAATTCCAGACCTGTTTCACCTGCCCACAACGCCTCCCGTGGTTCAAAATCTTTTACACCCGGGGCGAGTGTTTCATACTCCTTTGCTCCGATATAAGGCGGATTGGAGACGATGATATCAAATTTTCCATGAACCGGTTGAAATAGATCTCCCTGAAGAAAGGTAATCGAATTTTCCAGTCCCAGAGCGCACGCATTTTTTTGTGCCAGTTGCAGCGCCGGCAACGAAATATCGGTGGCCGTGATTTGTGCTTCGGGTATTTCTTTGGCCAAGGCCAGTGCTATTGCACCACTGCCCGTTCCAATGTCTAAAATGTGTGGTTTATTAAAAGACTGAGTCCGGCAAACGGCAAGCGTTTCTTCGACGACCACTTCCGTGTCAGGCCGGGGAATCAAAACATTGGAATTGATCTCCAGGGTGAATGACCAGAAATCCTTCCGTCCGGTAATATAGGCCACCGGTTCCCAGCGCAATCTTCGGATGACCAATTGATTAAAGATGGACAATTGCGCTTCAAGGATTGTTTTGTCTGGATTTTTAATCAACTCAAGTCTGTCGCAGTTCAGGCAAAAAGCCAACAATATCTCCGTATCCAGCCGGGCCGAGGGAATCCCCGCGGCTTCGAGTTTTTGCATTGTTTTGTTAATAATTTCGCGAACAGTCATTTTAATATATTTTCTTTCATCGCTAAATTATTCTCCCTAGAACGGATTAGCTCAGGACTAATCGCGTGGAACGATCTCTTATTGAGAAGTGACATTTCAGTCATACCCAGTGACAAAAGCGTCGCCGCTTTCTATGAACTTCACTGTAAGCATCTAGTATGTTGTGCGCTATGTGGTGTGTCTTCGTCTATGACATAAAAGTCGTTTCTTTATTCATGATATTTTCCGATCCGTCCAAAGCATTTCAATGATAACGGTTGTTTGCGTTTAAAGACAGCCACTGGCATGGCTATTGCTCTTATAACAAAAGGAAAGAGTTTGTCTATCCTGATCTTTGATTATATTGCTTCCACCATAACGGGGAAATATACTGCATGAAGGGGAAATGCATTCCAAAAAATATGATGAGGTGAACGAACCGTGGCCGAACAAATCAATCAAGGAAAGGTTTTATCCATCCGCAGCAGCGTCGTTGACGTCCACTTTCCCGTGGTACCTGCCATCCGTAATGTGCTCATTGCGGGCGAAAAGGGTGAATACGTTATCGAGGTATTTACGCAACTGGACAACAGTACCGTGCGGGGTGTGGCGCTGACTCCCACACAGGGGTTGGCCCGTGGCCAGATTGTTACCGATACCGGCAAACCTTTTGAGGTGCCCGTGGGGACCCCGCTGATGGGAAGAGTGTTTAACGTCTTCGGAAAAACGATCGATAAGAAGAGTGACGTTGAGGGGTGCGAATTACGGGCCATCCACCGCGAGCCGATTCCGCTTCGCGATCAATCCACCGTTTCCGAGATATTTGAAACCGGCATCAAGGCCATTGATGTTCTGGCGCCTCTGGAACGCGGCGGCAAAGCAGGCCTGTTTGGTGGTGCGGGCGTCGGCAAGACCGTTTTGATCACGGAAATGATCCATAATACGGTGAGCGGCCATGAAGGGATGAGTATCTTCTGCGGGATCGGCGAGCGATGCCGGGAGGGCGAGGAACTTTACCGCGAGATGGAGGAAAGCGGCGTTCTGGGGAATACCGTCATGGTGTTCGGTCAGATGAATGAACCGCCCGGCGCGCGTTTCCGCGTCGGTCATGCAGCACTGACCATGGCGGAGTACTTCCGTGATGACGCCAAACAAGATGTTCTTTTGATGATTGATAATATTTTCCGCTTCATTCAGGCGGGCATGGAGGTGTCCGGTCTTCTGGGGCAGTTACCTTCCCGTCTGGGTTATCAGCCGACGCTGGCCACAGAACTTGCTGAATTGGAAGAGCGGATCTGTAACACCAAGACCGGCGCGATTACATCCATTCAAGCGGTCTATGTGCCGGCGGACGATTTCACGGATCCTTCAGCCGTGCATACCTTCGGCCATTTGTCCGCAACGATTGCTCTGTCGCGTAAACGGGCCAGTGAAGGATTGTATCCGGCCATCGACCTTCTACAATCCGGCTCCAAGATGCTGATGCCGAATATTGCCGGAGAACGCCACTATAAGATCGCTCAGGAGATCCGCAAGACACTGGCGGTCTATGAAGATTTAAAAGACATTATTGCCATGCTCGGTATCTCTGAATTGTCACGAGAAGATCAACGGACTGTTTACCGTGCCCGCCGTTTGGAGCGCTTTTTCACACAGCCCTTCTTCGTGACCGAGCAGTTTACCGGTACGGCTGGGAAGATGGTTTCCCGTGAAGATACGCTCAATGGTTGTGAAAGGATACTCAACGATGAGTTTGCCGACATTCCGGAACGGGCGCTCTACATGATTGGATCTATTGAAGAGGCTAAGATCGAAAATGTTGCTTAAAATTTTATTACCGGCCGAAGTCATGATGGTGGAGGAAGTCAAGAAGATCGTCGCGGAAGCGGAGAATGGGTCTTTCTGCCTGATGCCCAATCATATTGATTTTGTGGCCACACTTGCCCCCGGCATTTTTTCGTATGAGCTGGCCACAGGAGGACAGGAATTGTTGGCCATGGATGTCGGCACACTGGTTAAAAAAGGCTCGGACGTTCTCGTGTCCACGCGCAATGCGGTAAAAGCACCGGATTTGGGAAAGCTTAAACAGGTAGTTGTGCGGCAGTATGATGTCCTCGACGAGCGGGAGAAAATGGTCCGCTCCGCTTCAGCAAAACTGGAGGCAAGTCTGATCAGACGTTTTGTTGACCTGAAGTAGCTGCGTAGTGAATGGTGGAAATAAATGCAGGGAGCATAAAAGCATGGTTGAAATAAAAAGAACATCGAACTCGCGTCGCCGGAAGATGGCCGATCGTTTCACCGAGCAGGTTGCCAAAAAAGAAGCCCTGCGCCAGAAGGGGCTCCGGCATAAGGACGAAACGGTCTGGTTTGGCCTGGGCATGATGGGCATAGTCGGCTGGGCTGTCGCCATTCCCACGCTCATCGGCGTCGCCTTCGGGCTCTGGATTGACCGCACATGGCCCAGCCAGTATTCCTGGGCGTTGATGCTGTTGATTGCCGGCGTTGTCGTAGGCTGTATTAATGCGGCCTATTGGGTGAGAAAAGTCCGCAGCAAAATTATTGAGGAAGAATAGAATGACACTGACCACGATGATGATTCTCATGGCGGCTTTTGCCGCAGGGTTAGTCCTGGGTGGATTTTACTTCATCGCCCTTTGGCAGACCGTGCGCCGCCTGCCTGCAACAGTAAGTCCCGCACGTCTGATACTGGGAAGTTTTGTCCTACGGATGGCATTACTCTCGACAGGATTTTATTTTGTTATGGGAGGACACTGGGAGCGCCTGGCTGCGGCCATGCTGGGTTTTATCGTGATCAGAAAAGTATTGACCTACCGTTTGGGACCGCAAAAAGCGGTGGAAGCGGTTCATTAAAAGAAGTTCGGCCGATCATTTGCGGCCGATCAAGGAGTCGATATGGAGATTGTATCCCTCAATCAGATTAGTCCCGATCAGGTGATCATCTGGAGCTGGAGCTTTATCGTGATCAATGCGACCATCCTCTATACCTGGCTGGTGATGGCCATCCTGGTTGTCGGTTCCTGGATCATCACGCGCAACCTGTCGTCGGAAATGAAGGTGTCACGCTGGCAGCATTTTCTGGAAGTGATTATTTCCATCATTCGTGGTGAAATCAGTGAGATGACGAAAAAAGGGGCGGACCACTATGTTCCGCTGGTCGGCACGCTCTTTTTGTTTATCTGTGTGTCAAATGTCCTGGTTATTGTTCCCGGATTTGTCGCGCCGACGTCGTCGATGACGACCACTGCGGCATTGGCCACGTGTGTCTTTATCGCCGTTCCCTTCTATGGCATATCGCGCAACGGTCTTTTTCATTATGTGAAGGAATATTTTCAACCTAATTTTATTTTTTTCCCTTTCCATGTCATGGGGGAATTATCCAGAACGCTGGCGCTCACCGTTCGTCTTTTTGGCAACATTATGAGTCATGAAAAGGTTGTCGGTATTCTGCTGGCGGTCACACCCTTTTTGTTCCCGGTGGTTATGCAGATTCTGGGACTGCTCATCGGGGTGATCCAGGCATACATTTTTGCGATCCTTTCCATGGTCTATATAGCCTCCGCGCTCAGCGCCGAGGATGAAGTTCATCATACGGAGATAAAGCAGGAGGGCGTTAGCGCTTAAAAACAATTTTATAAAGGAGGAGTATTTATGGACAGCATCAGTCTCGTCGCGATGGCATCGATTTTCGGTGCGGGTTTGGCAATGGCCATTGGTTCAATTGGTCCCGGGCTGGGTATGGGACAGGCAATCTCCCAGGCGCTGGCGGCGATTGCCCAACAGCCGGATGAGAGAAATTCTTTAACGAGAACGCTTTTTGTCGGGTTGGCCATGATTGAATCCATCGCCATATACTGTTTCGTCATTTCCATGATTCTCATTTTCGCCAATCCTTTCTGGGGTTTCATTATAAAGTGAGGGAGATGATCCATGCATATCAACTGGTTTGTTTTTTTAGCGCAAATCTTTAATTTCCTCCTGCTCATGTACTTGTTGAAACGTTTTCTTTACGGGCGGATCATCAAGGCCATGGATGACCGAGAAGCAAAAATAGCAGCGCGCTTTGCCGAGGCCGAAGAGCTGAAAGGCAAGGCCAACGAGGCAGCTGAGCTTTACGAAAAACGTAACCAGATGCTCAATGAGAAAAAAGAAATCATGCTCAATGAGGCAACGATGGCGGCTGAAGCCAAGCGTAAAGAGCTGATGGAAAAAGTCCGCGAAGAAGTCGATCAGGTGAAAGCGCGCTGGCAGGATATGCTGGTTCGCGAACACGATGCCTTTTTCTATGATTTGCGCCAGCGTGCGGCCAAACAATTATATGCGACGGCGCGCAAGGCACTTGCCGATCTGGCGGATGTGGAACTGGAGGAGCGGATCGTCGATGAATTTATCCGTCGTGTCAAAACGCTTGATGAGGAAAAAAGTATTCAGATTCGCAAGGCGATCAGCGGCGGGGGCAATAGGGTCGTTATCCAGAGCGCTTTCGGAATTTCCGAACCGATGCAGGCACAAATCGAGGAGTCATTGAAGAAGCAGATCACGAATGGTTTTACGATTCGTTATCTGGAACAGCCGGATATTGTGTCGGGCATCGAATTGCGGGTGAATGGGCACAAGATTGCCTGGAGTCTTAATGAATATCTGGAGACGCTTGTGGAAAGTCTGACGGAAACCCTCCAGAAAGAGGCGCATGCTACCTAGGATAATAACGTCAGGAGGCATAGAATGAATTCAGAGGTTAGTAAAGTTGAGAATCAGGAATTAAAGACCTTTCTGGACGACACATTTGACACGATGGACAAGGTCCTGGATGGGCAGCATCCTGAGTTGAGGCAATATGAGGTCGGCCAGGTGGAATTTGTCGGACGCGATATTGCCAGGGTCAGCGGGCTGCCGCATATCCGGGCGGAGGAGCTGGTCCGGTTTGCCGGAAATTATATGGGACTTGTTTTCAATATCGATCAAAAAGAAATCGGTGTTGTTCTTCTGGACCCCAGTGAAAATCTGCAAGTGGGGACGGAAGTGCAGCGCACCAAGCGTGTTTTGGATGTGCCGGTCGGGGACGCGCTGTTGGGACGGGTGGTTGATCCGATCGGACGGCCGCTGGACGGTCTGGGGGAAGTCAATACGGTCATGCGATTGCCCGTGGAAAGACCGGCTCCGGCCGTTATGGATCGCGCTCCGGTTGTCGTGCCGCTTCAGACGGGCATCAAGGTGATTGACGCGCTGATCCCCATCGGGCGCGGGCAAAGAGAACTGATCTTGGGTGACCGGCAAACCGGAAAAACGGCCATTGCGGTCGATACCATTATCAACCAGAAAGAAACAGGGATTATTTCCATCTACTGTGCCGTCGGCAAGAAAAGCGCGGACGTGGCCAAGGTCATTGCCGAATTGCGTGATCACGGGGTGATGGGATCATGTATCGTGGTGGTGGCCACCGGTGAAGACACGCCGGGGCTGCAGTTTATTGCGCCATACGCCGCCACAACCATGGGGGAATATTTTGTGGAACAGGGACGTGATGTGTTGATTGTCTATGATGATCTGACATCGCATGCCCGGGCTTACCGCGAAGTGTCGCTGCTTTTGCGTCGGCCGCCGGGACGCGAAGCTTTTCCCGGCGATATATTTTATATTCACTCCCGGCTTCTGGAGCGTTCCACGCATATGCGTCCGGAGTTGGGCGGAGGGTCGCTGACCTCTCTGCCGATTACCGAAACGGAAGCGCAGGATATGTCGTCTTACATTCCGACCAATCTGATCTCCATTACAGACGGACAGATTTATTTATCGCCGGTTCTTTTCAATAAAGGCATTTTACCGGCGGTTGATGTCGGCAAATCCGTATCCCGCGTCGGTGGCAAAACGCAGTTGCCTGCTTATCGTTCGGTGGCGGGTGACTTGCGGCTGTCTTATTCGCAGTTTGAAGAACTCGAATCTTTCTCCCGTTTCGGCACCAGGTTGGATGAAAGCACCAGGCGGACACTGGAGCGGGGCTGGCGTGTTCGTGAAATTCTGAAGCAGGGGCAATACAAACCTTTGCGCGCCTCCGAACAGATTGCCTCTCTGCTTTCCGTAACCGGTGGCGCTCTGGATCTTGTTCCGACGGAGAGAGTCCGTGAGGTGGAGGCGCACCTGTTACAGGCTGTCAATGAACAGTTGCCGGAATTGTGCAGCCGGGTTGAAGCCGGAAAAAAGCTGGAAATGGCGGATCGCGACAGTATTATGAATAAAATTAAACCGGCCATTAAGCCTTTTGAAGAAGTTGAGGACGCTCATGCAAACAACTGAGTCCCTGAAAAGAAGGATGAAAAGCGCGGGGGATCTCCTGTCAGTGGTTAAAACGATGAAGGCGCTGGCGGCTGTGAGTATTCGTCAATATCAGAAGGCCGTGGATTCCCTGCGTGATTACAATCGTACGGTTGAAATGGGCTTGCAGGTTGTGCTCAAGGAGCGCATGGGGGCAACACTCCAGAGAAAGACATCCACGATGAAACGGATGGGTGTGATTGTCTTCGGATCGGATCAAGGCCTTTGCGGGCAGCTCAATGAACAGATTTCCGCTTTCACGCTCGACTATGCCAAAACTGCCGGCATTAAAAAGGAAAACCGGAAAGTGCTTTCCATCGGCGCCCGTGTCGCAGATTATATTGAAGATGCCGGACAACCTATCGATGAGTTGTTGACCACGCCCAGTTCCACAGCGGGCATCACACCGCTGGTTCAGGAAATCATCATGGTTATCGATGAATGGCATTTTCATAATAACGTCGATCATTTTTTCTTGTTTTATAATAAATATGTGAGCGGGGCAATCTATCATCCACACATGGTTCAGCTGCTGCCTGTCAATCGGGAGTGGCTCAAGGAAATCGCCAAAAAGAAATGGGATTCCAAATCCCTGCCCATTTTCCGGATGGACGGCGATCAGATTTTTTCTTCGCTGATTCGGGAGTATCTTTTCGTGTCGCTTTATCGCGCGTTTGCTGAGTCACTGGCCAGCGAAAATGCCAGTCGCCTTGCTTCTATGCAAAATGCGGAGAAAAATATTGAAGAGCAGATGCAGGATTTGCACGTGCAGTTTCACCGCACGCGCCAGATGACGATTACCGAAGAACTTCTCGATATCGTTTCCGGTTTCGAGGCAATGCAGGAACAGGCATCATAAATTATTATGGAAGGAGGACTGGGATATGTCAACAGGTTCGGATAAAAGAATTTGTGTTATCTGTGCATGGCGCGAGAACTGCATGAAGCGTTATCGGGTGAAGACCAATGCCTTGTTTGATGTTAATTGCCCCGACTATACAAGGGATATCAAATTGCGCGACAAGGATGTCGACCAACTGGTTGAAGATCAGGTGGCGCGCTGGCAGAAGGAAAAGAAGGAGAAGCCGGGACATATTATCACGCTCTCCAGTGAAGCTGGCGCGGGCGGCGGATTGGTAGCTCGCATCCTCGCTACTGAACTGAAGATGAATATTATCGGCAGCGATCTGATTCACAAGGTTGCCGAAAGCGCCCATATGAGCGACAAGGTCATCAAATCGCTTGACCAGAAGAGTATTTCTCTTTTCGACAGCCTGATTAGCTCCTTTTTTGAATCGCATCATATCTGGCCCAATGAATACATCCGTCATTTATCGATGGTGATGCACACCAACGCCGAGCATGGCAATGTCATCATCATTGGCCGGGGCGGCAGTTTTATCCTGAAGGACAAAGCGTTTCGCGTGCGGATTATCGCGCCGCTGGAAATAAGGATGGAGAGGGTGATGCGCGATCGCAAAATGTCGCAGAAAGAAACACTGGAGCATATTACGAAATATGATAGCGATCAGATTGCTTTCTGCCGAAAGTATTTTAATGAAGATATTAACGATCCAAGGCATTACGATATGCTGGTGAATACACAACACGTTGGGATCGAAACCGCAGCGGAGTCCATTAAGAAGGCGTTTATGTCTTGGCTGTCCACGCGGGAGTAAGAGATTTTAGTTTATATAAATTTAATGATGATGGTGTCCTGGAAATGACAAAGTATGAGCGCGCTCTTCTTTTAGGCTTGGCGGATGAAATTATTCTTCACTTACGCACCCGGCTTGCCGAGATTGAAAATCTGCATCCTCGGGAATCGGCTTTGGGAATTGCCACATTTCAGGAGCGTCTGCGTCATATCGAAGAGCTAATGACGGATGTTAAAAAGGATGGGGGGTAAGCAGCCTGAAGGCAGAATTGTAGACAGCATCTGTTTCGCGGTTCCTCAAGATCGAAGATTTCATCCGGGAAATGACACCGATCTGACTTTATGCGGCTTTGTCGTGTTGCTGGGATTGGATGCTACCCGAAAAAGACCGTGAATTATGGCGCCTATTTGCCTTTTACGCTTCTGGAGTACCATTCGGAGTTGCGGCTAGATAAATAATAAAGGATGTGCCAACGCCGACAAGCGATTCCACACTGATCAGGCCATTGTGGTATTTAATGATGGAATCACAGATGGCGAGCCCCAGGCCAATGCCGCCTCGTTCCTTCTTTTCTTTTGTCGTGAAATAAGGATCAAATATCTTTGAGAGGTTTTCTCGGGGAATGCCGACACCCCGGTCCTTAATAATAATACGGATATAATTATTACTTTCGCCAAGGGCCCGAATGTTGGTTCCGGTTGTTATGTTTTCCGCAATAACATTTATCACTCCACCGTCCGGCATCGCTTCTTTTGCGTTTGTAATCATGTTTTCAATCACCTGTTTAATCTGCATCGCATCGATTTCTGCCGGCCAGAGATTAAATGAGATAACGGGTTGGCACGTTATATTCGAGCCAGCCAGCGCTTTCTGAAGAACCTCATTAATTAAATGATCCACCTTCTCCAATTTTTTTACCGGAAAGCCGCCCTGCGCAAAGGTGATCAGCCGATGCGCCAGTTCCTTGGCCTGCAGGCCGGCCCGTTCCGCTATTGCCAGGCCGTTTTCCAGAATCTTATCTTCTTCGTTGGCGGAAATTTTGGCTAAAAAAACGTTGCGCAGGATGGCCGAAAGGAGACTATCAAAGTCTTTGGCCACGCCGTCTGCAAATGTGCCCAGGGATTCTAGTTTACTTCTTTTGAGGAGTTCTTCTTCCGCCGTCTTCTGCTCCGTGATATCTTCCAAGGTTTCTATGGCGCCGAACACTTTGCCGCTGGAATCTTTGATAAGTGCCGATGTAATCCGGAACCATTTGCCCTTTTCACCCAAGTCCGGGAAGAATTCCGTTACTTCATACGCATCTTTAAGCACTTTCGATTTTACGACCTTTCCCGCGTAAAGCATGGAGGAATTGTCTATTTTGTTTTTCAAAATTATATCCGCCATGCAGGAGCGAGACGATTTGTAAAAAGCCCGCCATTGCTGATCGGTGTCGAGCACGTCTTTCGCCTTGATGTTGCTCAACCCTTCCAGCGCTTTATTCCAGTAAAGGATTTTGTGGTTTGTTGAAATGACGAAGATGGGAATAGGAGAGCTCTGGATAATGCTCCGAAGTATTTGTTCGTCATTGCGGCGCCGCCAGATGGCGTAAACAAAACTGACAATGGTCGTTGCCGCCAGAAAAATAATAAAGAGAAGGAAATGAACTTGCATCAGAGGCTCCATTTTTTTAAAGATTCAGACTGCCAAATCCCGATCTGATCCTATCATTTCAATATATCGAAAATACTTTACAATGCTATGTTCACAGCATTTTTAATGGCGCTAAATAGCAAGGTTAGGCTGAAATTGCAAGATTGGAAAAAGCAAAGCGATGTCGCCGGATTTATTGATGCCGAAATGGAACTGCGTATCTAGCTGGAATTAAAGTCTATTTATTTTGATTTGTCGTCTAATCTGTTTTATGAATTCGACCTGTCCAGAAAAACGTATTTGAAGGAGCAGGTTGCGTTAAAAAATCTTGACAAATTATGACCGTTGAATTAATTACTACCAAAAAGATAGTAATAATCCATTTTGATGAAACTGGGTAATTTACGGATAAGCTGTCGGAAGGCGGATAATCATTTGGTGAATTATATTGGAGTGCAAGAATAATATGGATTACTTCGGCAGCCCTTTAAAGCAGAAAGTTCTTGTAGCGATGAGCGGCGGTGTTGATTCATCCGTGGCCGCCGTATTGCTCAAAGAGGCAGGTTATTCGGTGACCGGCGTGACGATGTGCCTGGGCATCCGGCAGGATAGCGACCGTGCCAGTTGTTGCGGTGGCGACGCCATGGAAGACGCGAAGCGTGTATGCGGTCAACTGGATGTCCCACATTTTGTTTTTGACTTTGCTCAGTTAATGGAAGAGTTGGTGATCAGCAAATTCACCGCCGAATATATAAAAGGAAGAACGCCGAATCCCTGCGTGGATTGCAACCGTTCCCTTAAATTCGGGTCTCTTCTGGACAAAGCCCGCGGCCTGGGTTTTGATTATCTTGCCACCGGTCACTACGCCAGAATCGAGCATGCAAGGGATTCCTGGCATCTATTGCGGCCGGCGGACAAAAATAAGGATCAGACGTATTTTCTTTATCCGATTAAGAAAGATGATTTACCGCAGGTTCTTTTTCCATTGGGAAATCTCAGCAAGTCGGATGTCCGCGCGCAAGCGAAGAAAGCCGGACTGTCCGTAGCGCAAAAAGTGGAAAGCCAGGATATCTGTTTCGTCACGCAGGGGAATTACCGGCAATTATTTAAAGAAAGAAATTTGTCGGTTGCTGCGGGCGATATTGTTGATAAGGACGGCAAGATTTTGGGACGCCATCAGGGCATTATTTACTATACGATCGGACAGCGCAGCGGTTTAGGAATCAGCGCAAAGACTCCTCTGTACGTTCTTCGTTTTGATGCCCGAACAAATTCAGTTGTTGTCGGGAATAAAGAAGACCTGTTCGCATCGGGATTAATTGCCGGTGAGCTGAATTTTCTGACGGATCAATTTCCCGAAGAGATGGAAGCGAAAATCCGCTACCGCAAGAAGCCGGCCCGCTGCTTTGTGACAAAGGAAGGCGAAAAGCTAAGGGTTATATTTAAAGAAGCTCAGGAATCGATTACGCCGGGGCAGGCGGTTGTTTTTTATAAAGGCGATGAAGTCCTGGGTGGTGGCGTTATCGAGGAAGTCATCCGTGAAACATAAGAAAGGATCTTTTCAATGAGTAAAATGGACAGATCATTAAGAATAGAAACTCTGATGCTTCACGGCGGGCAGGAACCGGATCCGACAACGGGATCGAGGGCCGTGCCCATTTACCAGACAACCTCCTATCAATTTAAGGATACCGATCAAGCGGCTGCACTTTTCGGGCTAACGGAATTCGGGAATATTTATACGCGGCTGATGAATCCGACGACGGATGTTCTGGAAAAAAGAATTGCGCTTCTGGAAGGCGGCATAGGCGCGCTGGCTGTGGCAAGTGGCCAGTCCGCCATTACGTTGGCTTTGCTGAATATTGCGAAAGCCGGCGATGAAATCGTCTCGGCGGATAATCTCTACGGCGGAACCTACACCTTATTTCATTACACGTTTCCCCGCCTGGGCATTACGGTAAACTTTGTCAAATCCAATGATTTAAAAGCGCTGGAAGC
>JAKLES010000080.1 GCA_022711575.1 Deltaproteobacteria bacterium
CCGAGCTACCCGAGGGTTTTCGCGCGGTGCAAGATAATGATGGACCCGATGTTCGAGGAGTTGGATCGGTACGTGAAGAATCCTCGCCGGATCATTGATATCGGCTGCGGCTTTGGTGTTCCGGCCACCTGGCTTCTGGAGATTTATCCGCATGCCAAAGTATTTGGCCTGGAACCGGACGAAGAAAGAGTCCTGATTGCCAATCGAGTGATTGGCGCGCGAGGCCGTGTCGAAATCGGCCGGGCCCCGGACTTGCCGGAAGTGGATGGCCCCGTTGATCATGTGATGATGCTGGACATGCTGCATCTGATTACCGATGAAGAATTACAGCTTGTTTTACAGCGAATTTACGATAAACTGGAAACCGGCGGCACGCTGCTGGTCCGCGCAACCGTTCGCTCGGCAAAAAAGGTACCGTGGAAGAGATGGATTGAAACGACGCGCCTGAAAATCATCGGCATGAGGCAGCATTTTCGCCACGAAGACGAAATCGCCGGATTGATGCTTACCGCTGGATTTGCTGTTACCGTTCATATTTCGCTCACCGTCGGTGTTGAAGAAAAGTGGTTTGTGGGGAAGAAAAGATAGGACCAAGGATAAAGGCAAGAGAATTAAAACGGAACACAGATTAATATTCAAATCTGACAACCGTCAACAGAAAAACTGTATTTGCAGGAGGTGCAAAGATGTACGAGCAGAAGCCCTGGTTGAAATTTTATCAACATGTGCCGCATACGATTAATTATCCTCGTGTTACGATGTATGAGGCGCTCGAGCAAACGGCGCGGGAAAAACCAGACGACATCGCCTATGATTTTCTCGGGTACACATCAACCTACCGCCAATTTATGGCCGAGATTGATCAGTGTGCCGATGCCCTGGCGGCGCTGGGCCTTAGAAAAGGTGAAAGAATTACCATCTCCATGCCCACATCTCCGCAGGGGATCATCTGCTTTTACGCCGCCAACAAACTGGGTGCCGTTTCCAGCATGATTCATCCCCTGTCCACGGCCAAAGAAATTGAATTTTACCTGAATGTGGCTAAAAGCCGCTTTGTTCTGACGCTTGATGCTTTCTACGGCAAATTCAAAGAAGTTCAAAACACGACACCGCTCACAACCCTTATTCTGGCAAGGATTCCGGATTATTTAAACCTTTTCAAACGAATCGGTTTCAATTTAACCAAGAGCCGCCTGATTCCCAAAGTGCCCGAAGATCCGATAATCAGATGGTGGGCCGCACTCATGAAAGGCAAGTATGCCAAAACGCCTAAGGCGCAAATGAATACCGATGACCTGGCGGTTATTCTTTACAGTGGCGGAACAACGGGTGTACCGAAGGGAATCATGCTTTCCAATATGAATTTTATCAGTGAAGGCAAACAAGTGTCGGAATGGGGAAACCTTTCCGGCGCTTCTTCCGTTTTGGCCATTCTGCCGATCTTTCATGGCTTCGGTTTGGGTGTTTGCGTCAATGCCTGCTTCATGGGGGGTGGTAAAAGTATTCTGGTGCCGATCTTTACACCGGAGACAGTGGCCGATCTTATCCGTTCAAAGAAACCATCATTTGTCATTGGTGTGCCCACGCTGTTTGACGCTTTAAGCCGTAATCCCAAGATGCAGAAAGCCGATCTCAGCTGCCTGCTGGCAACTTTTTCCGGCGCCGATTCCCTGCCCCGGCCCGTCAAAGAGCGGTTTGAAACAATGGTTAAAAAGCAGGGTGGCCACGTTCAACTTCTGGAAGGCTACGGACTTACCGAAGCAGTCACAGCCATTATGGCAACGCCGATTGGTTGCTATCGGGAAGGCAGTATCGGTGTTCCTTTTCCGGATATGCTGGCCAAGGTTGTGCAGCTGGGGACTAATGATGAAGCGCCAATCGGTGAAGAAGGCGAAATCTGCGTTTCAGGTCCCGCCGTGATGATGGGCTATCTCGACTCGCCTCAAGAAACGGCCGATACATTGAAGCAGCATTCCGACGGCAGAATCTGGCTCCACACTGGAGATATCGGCACCATGGACGCGGATGGTTTTTTCTATTTTCGGCTGCGGCAAAAGCGGATGATCAAATCGTCAGGCATGAATGTTTATCCAGCTCAGGTGGAAGATCTTCTCTACAAGCATCCGCAAGTGCGGGATGCCTGCGTGGTCGGCGTGCCCGATGAGGCGCAGGTGCAGGCGGTGAAAGCATTTGTTGTTTTGAAGAATCCGGCGGATGCGAGTCCGGAGTTGGAGAAGGAATTGATCAACTATTGCCGTGATCAGTTGATCAAGTGGAGTTGTCCCCGATCCATAGAGTTTCGTTCCGAGCTGCCCAAGACGTTGGTCGGTAAAGTAGCCTACAACGTGTTGGAAAAAGAAGAACTGACCAAACTGAAAGCTGAAGGGAAGTATGTGGGGAATTGAAAGAAGGTTAAAGAACCAATTAATCTGTCCGGGTAATATTCTCCGAATCTTGCCTCGAATAGGGAGAAGCTGTTAGCCATGAGATGCGCTATGGATTGATTAGAGGGAAGGTCTCTTGAAAAAAATATCTTATGAAATTGCACTTTATCTTTCTCACAAGTTGGGTGTATGGTTTTTCCGGACATTTTCGTGGTGCATCGCCACCGGTTATTTCTTTCTGTTTCCGGTTCGTGTGGCCGACAGCCTGAAATTTTACCGTGCGCTTTTTCCCGAGTGCAATTTTTTTTATCATCTCTATTGTGTTTGGAAACAGTTTCATAACTTTACGGATGTCTATGTTCACCGTTTCATTCCCTGGGTAGCCGATCAGGCCGAATTCATGCGTGAAGGATGGGAACATCTGCACGAAGCGGTGGCCAAAAAGACCGGCGCTATTGTTGTAATGTCGCATATCGGTAACTGGGAACTCGCAGCGCAAAGTCTCAATAAGAAAGGTCTGCCGATTATGCTCTACCTGGGCGCTAAGCATAAAGAACAGGTGGAGCGTATCCAAAAAGATAGTCTAGTTGAGAAAGGCATCCGAATCGTAGCGACAGATGAAAAGGAAAAGTCGCCGTTTGCTCTGCTGGAAGGGATCAATTTTTTACGTGAAGGCGGCATTGTATCCATGGCTGGCGATCGTCTCTGGGGTGAGCAGAGTTATGTTACTGTGGATTTTCTGGGATATGAAGCGCGCCTGCCGGATACGCCGCATTTATTCGCCCTGATGACCGGCGCGCCTCTCATGACTTTTTTCGTTTTTCAGGATCCTGTAGGAATTTACCACATCAAAATTTCGGAAGGGCGAAATGTTTTTGCCGCCACGCGCACGGATCGAAAAAAGGCGGTGCTTGAGTCGGCTCAGGCATATGCCGATGATCTAGCCCGTTTCGCTTCAAAGCATCCCTTCGAATGGCATCATTTTGAGCCGTTTCTTGGTAACAAAATTAAAAAAACAATAGCTATAGGATAGGCAGGCTCTAGTTGCAACGGTCACAAAGTAATCTTATGACATCCTCCCGGCAAAAAAAACGCATCGTGCTGGTTCATCCACGCGGCTTCAACTGGTTTCCCGGCAAGCGGGATATCACAGACATTGCCAATCGCATGGTGCCCCAGGGGATGCTTTCCATCGCCGCCTATCTGATCCGCGAAGGACACGATATATTTGTTTATGACTGCCTCGGCCCCGGTGTTCCTGTGGATATCAGTCGTCAGGTCACGGCGATTCTGGCATTCCAACCGCAGATAGTCGGATTTTCGACCACCACGTCATCGTTTCCTGATGCCGCGGACATCGCACAAAAAATAAAAGAACAAAATCCCGATATAACCACCGTTTGCGGCGGGGTCCATGTTTCCGCGTTGAGGGAAAACCTACTTTTGTTGTATCCTGCTTTTAATTATTTTGTGGCAGGTGAAGGCGAAATCACAATGAGTGAGCTTGCCGGAGACGTTGATCCGGTCAGTATCCCAGGGTTGATCCGAAGGCAAAATGGTGTTGCCCTTGCCAATGAACCCAGAAAACATATCGATAACCTCGATGATCTGCCGTTTCCAGCCTATGAAAAACTCACCGGCTTCCCCCATGATTATCATCTGCCGCTTTTCAGCTACAGCCGGACGCCCGGTGCGACAATGATCACATCTCGCGGCTGCATGTTTCAATGCTCCTACTGCGATCGATCCGTTTTCAAAAAGGGATTTCGATACAACTCCGCGGCTTACATTTATGAGCACATGAAATACTTGCGCGATAAATTCGGCGTGCGCCATATCAATATTTACGATGATCTCTTTACCGCCAACAAAAAGCGGATTATGGAGCTGTGCGAAAAACTTGCGCGTCAGCCTCTGGGAATGAACTTCAACTGTGCCGTGCGCGTAGGCTACACAGATGATGATTTATTGAAAATGCTCAAAGACGCCGGCTGCCTGATGGTGTCACTGGGTATTGAATCGGCTGATCCGGGGATGCTGGCGCGGCACAAAGCCGGCGTATCGCTTGATGACGTGCGTGATACCGTGCGGCGTATTCAGTCGGCAGATCTCCGCGCTAAAGGTTTGTTTATGATGGGTCTGCCGGGAGAGACCGAGGAATCGATTAAGCGGACGTCTGACTTTATAATTGAACTGGGACTCGACGACATGAACATGGCTAAGTTCACGCCGTTCCCTGGCGCGCCTCTTTGGGCAACGATTCGCGACGAAGGAACTTTTAAAGAAGACTGGCGGCTGATGAATTGTCTGAATTTTGTTTTTATTCCACGCGGGATTCAATCCAAAGAAAAGCTCGATCACCTTTACAACGAACATGTCAAACGCTTTTATTCCAATCCCGCCTGGCGTAAAAAATTCCGCGGACGTATTTGGCAACACCGCAAAAGTCTCCTATATCTGCTGTGCCACCTGCCATCCTTCTGGTCGGCAAAAAATCAGTTTGAACCGGAGAAATAAGATAAATGGGCGATTAATAATAGCCCATTTAAACCACTGGA
>JAKLES010000081.1 GCA_022711575.1 Deltaproteobacteria bacterium
GCCACCGTGCCGGAATAATTGATCAGCGCGTTTTGAAAAACGTCTTTGGTCTTGATGTCCAGATGATTGGTTGGTTCATCCAGAATCAAGAAGTTGGTGTCCAGAAGCATGATTTTTAAAAGCGCCAGGCGAGATTTTTCACCTCCCGACAGAACGCCGACGGATTTAAAAACATCATCACCTGAAAAAAGAAATGCGCCCAACAGATTACGCTTGGTTTGGTCATCGGCAGAAGTTGCAACCGCATTGATTTCTTCCCAGATCGTTTTTGTGTAGTTAAGGTTCTGAGAACTTTCTTGCGAAAAAAACGCCATGTTAACCCCGTCACCATATTTCACAGTGCCTTCAGTTGGCTGTTCCGAGAGGCTCAAAATCCTTGACAACGTTGATTTGCCCGATCCGTTCACGCCCACAAAGGCAACCCTGTCGCCGCGGAAAAGTGAAAAATTCAAGCCTGAAAAAACTGTTAGATCGCCGTAGGCGTGTCCCAGGTCAGTAACCTTAACAACTTCCTTCACGCTTTTTTTGCCCTCCGGGAATCTCATAAAGGCGCTGCGTGCACTGCCTTCCGGCTTGATGTCCTTAAATTTCTCCAGCATCTTGATGCGGCTTTGCACCTGGGAGGCTTTTGTTGCCTTGTAGCGGAAACGCTCCACAAATTCTTCAATTTTTTTAATCTGCGCTTTTTGCAGTTCCATTTCTTTTTTGAGCGCTTCGCGGCGCCGGTCTTTCTCAGTCAGATAATGGGTATAGTTGCCTTTATAAAGATGGATACGGCGGGCGGCCAGTTCTGCGATTTGCGTGGCGATCTTGTCGAGAAAAAAATGATCGTGGGAAACCACCAGAATGGTTCCGGGGTAATCCTTGAGGTAGCTTTCCAGCCACTCCATGCTTTCCGTGTCCAGATGGTTGGTTGGTTCATCCAGAAGCATGATATCCGGTTGCGCAAGCAGAATAGATGTCAACAGAATCCTCATTTTCCATCCACCGGAAAACAAATCGCAGCTTTTGGGGAAATCACTTTCATGGAATCCGAAACCTTTGAGGATTTGCTTAGCCCTTGCTTCAAAAGCGTAACCGTTGCGAGCGGAAAACTCAGCCGTTGCGTTAGCATAGTGGCTGACGAGTTCGCTGTATTCATAAGTGTTGGGTTCAACGAGGGATATTTTTTGCTCCAGATCACGGATGGATTTTTCCAAATCGGCAATGCCGCTTTTCTTCCGGAGATACTCAACCAGTCCTATCTCTTCGAGTTCGACCAGATCCTGCGGCAAATAGCCGATCTTTTTTTGCTTCCGGTCGGGAATATCAATACATCCTGAATCGAGATGCACCTGATCAAGGATGGCGCGAAAGAGTGTGGTTTTGCCCGTGCCGTTATCGCCTACCAGACCGATGCGGGCTTTCGGATGAATCGTCCAGTTAATCTGATCAAATATCTGTTTGTCCAAAAAAGACAAACAGATATTGCGAAAATAAATCACGGGTCGCTCCTGTTTCAAAATCTGCGGGACTATAGGAAAATTAAATATTGATGTCAATGGATTAATAAAAGGGATGGAGAGGCTCAAGAGCCGCTTCAACGCGGCTCTCCATGCTAATCGGCTGAATGATTTCTTTTCACCCTTGTGTGTGGCCTCAAGCGCTACAGCAAGTCCGACCGGTCAGATGCTGATAATAGTCTTGAAAAGCCAGCTGCCAGGGCTGCATGGTTTTCCCGGTCGCAGTCATGAACTTTTGCATACCGAGCACGCTGTAGGCTGGCCTCAGAGCCGCTCTTTGTAATTGGTTAGTTTTAATTGGAGAAATTTCGATAGTGTCCAAATGCGCCTCTTTTAATATTCTTTTCGCAAACTCATGCCAGGTGCAATTTCCGCGGTTGGTGACATGGAAAATACCCCGAACGTTTTTATCGATCAGTAATTCCGTTGCTGCGGCGAGATCGCGTGTGCAGGTGGGCGAACCCGTCTGATCATTCACCACAGTCAGTTTATTCGTTGTTTTCGCCTTATTCAGAATCGTCTGCACAAAGCTTTTCCCTTTCGCGCCATACAGCCAGGCCGTGCGGATCAGAATATAATTGTCGGTGAGCGTTCGCAGATAATTTTCTCCGGCCAGTTTGGACGCCCCGTAAACATTGATCGGATTGCAGACGTCTTCTTCCCTATAGGGAAGGCCGCCGGTCCCGTCAAACACGTAATCCGTGCTGAAATGAACAATGGTAATATTTTTGCCGCGGCATGCTTCGGCGATATTCTTCACCGCTTCGGCGTTTACGGCAAAGCATTCTTCTCTGGCTGTTTCACAACCGTCCACATTGGTATAGGCGGCGGCATTCACCACAATCTGCGGTTTAATTTCCCGAACAACTTTTTGGCACTCTTCCGAGCGTGTGATGTCAATATCCTCCACATCCATACCAATGACCTCATGGCGGTATCGAAACTGTGCGCCGAGATCGCTTCCCAGCATGCCTTTATGTCCCAACAGCAATATTTTCATCAATCAGTATTTAACCTCCTTCAAAAAAAGACCGCAGGCCGGTGCGGTTACCCCCGCGATGTTACGATCGCGTGAATCAATAATATTCTTCATTTCTTCCGGCCTTCGCTTGCCCCGGGCGACTTCCGTCAGCGTCCCGATGATGTTACGCACCATATATTTCAAAAATCCCCTTGCTTCCACTGTAATTTCGATCAAACCGTCAGAACCCGTTTCAATTGCAATACGGGTGAGGGTGCGCACGCGATCTTTAACATTCGTGCCGGTGGCGCAAAAACAGGAAAAATCATGGGTGCCCGGCAGATATCGCGCCGCTTCCCGCATCTTCTCCAGATTCAGCGGGTAACGGATGTGCCAGAAATATTCACGCCCCAGCGCAGGTCTTAAACTCTGATTGCAGATCCGGTAAACATACACCTTGCTCTTGACATCATGTTGGGCGTGAAAATCGATGGGAACTTCTTCGAGCTTCTTTACCACAACATCCGGCGGCAGGACACTGTTGATACCCCGGAATATTTTTTCAGCAGGCAGGCTTGTCGGGCTTTTAAAGTTAGCCACCTGATTGATGGCGTGAACGCCGGCGTCCGTGCGGCCTGAGCCGATCAAAGCTATCTTGCCCGAGGTGATTTTACCTGCGGCTTCTTCCAGGATCTGCTGAATCGAAATGCCGTTTGGCTGTCTTTGCCAGCCGCAGTAAGCCGCACCATCATATTCAATGATCATTTTAAAATTGCGCATGTTTTATTAATCGTGCTTGCCAGTTTTTCCTAAAAAGGTTAAGAATAATATTCATGGCCTCTTGTCAACGACCATCTCAAGGCAGTATTTTACCAGCTTTGATAATAACTTACACTAAAAACCGGGTCAAGGCAAAAACAGGCAAAAACTCGGCATTAAAGGAGACTGTTTATGAGTGAAGATTTACAAAAAGCGACAACCCAGGGGAAAATTAAAATATTTGAAGAAAAAGTTCAAGCCCTGATGCAGATGGGCGGAGAAAAACAAGTCAAAAAGCAACACGACGGCGGTAAACTGACAGCCCGTGAACGTCTGGATCATTTATTCGACAAGGGAACCTTTCAGGAAGTTCAGCTTTTCGTGAAGCATCACGCAACCCTTTTCGGTATGGATAAAAAGGAAATTCCGGCAGATGGTGTAATCACGGGTTTTGGCAAAGTCAACGGCCGCGTCGTTTTTGTTGCTTCCCAGGACTTTACCAGCGCAGGCGGCACTTTGGGTGAAATGCATGCCAGAAAAATCTGGAAGGTTATGGATATGGCCATCGCCGCGCAAAAACCATTTATCGCCATCAATGATTCCGGCGGCGCTCGAATTCAGGAAGGCGTTCCGTCTCTGGAAGGTTACGGTGGCATCTTTTACCGTAATACGCTAGCATCCGGCTACATTCCTCAGATTACCGCCATTATGGGGCCGACTGCGGGTGGCGCGGTTTATTCGCCGGCCCTCACCGACTGGATTTTCATGGTAAAAAACACATCCTATATGTACATCACCGGGCCGGAGGTCATTAAGGCGGTGATTGGCGAGGAAGTAACTCAGGAACAGTTGGGCGGCGCAGTGGCGCATGCCTCGAAAAGTGGCGTCTGCCATGTGGTTACTGAAAATGATACGGACTGTATCGATAAAATCAAAATGCTCTTGTCCTATTTGCCCGACAGCTGCAATTCGCCGCTGCCGGTTGCGGATGCCTCCGATAGCTCCGAACGGGATTGTCCCGAACTGGATAAAGTCATTCCCGACAGGGCGGCCCGCGCTTATAATATGAAAAATATCATCAAAGCCGTTGCCGATAATCATGAAATGTTTGAGTTGCACGAACAATGGGCACAAAATATTATCGTTGCGCTGATTCGCATCCTGGGCAGGCCGGTCGGTGTTATTGCCAATAATCCCATGTTTTATGCGGGCGTGCTTAATGTCAATGCCTCGGATAAGGCATCGCGCTTCATTCGTTTTTGCGATGCCTTTAATATTCCGCTTTTGACTTTTGCCGACGTACCCGGCTACATGCCCGGCACGGACCAGGAATGGGCGGGCATCATCCGGCATGGCGCGAAACTGCTGCATGCCTATTCGGAAGCAACCGTCCCCAAAATTACGGTTGTGACCCGTAAAAACTACGGTGGATCTTATATTGGCATGTGCAGCAAACAGTTGGGGGCGGATTATGTCATGGCTTGGCCGACGGCAGAAATCGCCGTGATGGGTGCAGAAGGCGCCTGCAACATCATTTACCGCAGCGACATTGCTGCAGCTGCAGATCCGACGGCCAAACGCGCCGAACTGATCGACAGTTACGAAGAGAAATTCAATAACCCGTATTTTGCTGCCTCGCTGGGTGCTATTGAAGAAATTATTCTCCCCAGAGAAACGCGCAAGCGCATTATTGCAGTGCTCAATGCCAT
>JAKLES010000082.1 GCA_022711575.1 Deltaproteobacteria bacterium
GCCAGCCCCACATTCAAAAAAGAAAAGACATTTTGAAGATAGACCGTTTTGATGGGCGCGCGATTCAGAGGCAGGACGGAGAAATTATACAGGTAAACAACAATCAATGCGCAGATTAAAAACAATTGCGGCCATTGTGTGGAATCCCGAAAGAAAGAGCGGATTTCCTTGATGGCAAAAGCTTTTGCCGAACGTGACAGAAAATTTAACAAACCTTCCCAACTGTGTCCACGGAATTTGACGGGCGAGGAAAGCCTGTTGGCCGTTGTTTGAGCGCGGGAAAAACCTCGGGAGTAGATGGCACTCGCGGCCATTCCGTTTATAAAGATCATGGAAAAAACACAACTGGCCGAAAGAGCCAGATTAAATATGGAATATGTCCAGTTATTTTTTAAAGCGAAGCGCACTGTATCTGTTACCCAGGTCGTGGGCAGGTAAGGCAGGCTGAGTGCCTGCATGGAATTTAAATACAGAACAGCCGAAGCAAAACTATCCGGATTAACAAGCTGTTCCGGCCTAATCATCCTCAAGACAATTACAAGCAACACCACCAGCAAAACGCCCAGGATCACAAAAAAGGTACGGATTTTTCCCGCGGGAAGCAAAGCTGCGCCCAGTAAAACCAGCAGGCTGCTGACGGCTGAGGCCATCAGGCACAGGCATACAATTGCAGTCAGTGCCGCCAAGTAGAAAGCGGCACCTGCCTGATAGACAAGGCCGTAGGATAAAAAAACGGGGAGACTAAAGGCCACAACTATCCATGAGGAATCAAAAGCGCTGCTCAACCAGCGTGAGAAGAAAATATCCCTGATGTCAACCGGTAGAGAATACAGCAAAGGTAAGTCGCGGCTCAAATACAGGTGAGACAGGGTGTTAATAATGCTACTGAAAAGCAATAGGGTGAAGAAAGTGATGATCATCATGGAAAGAAGTTTCATGGCCAGGATGTCACCAAAATCCTGCACACTTTGAAAATAAATTAATACGCGGTAAAATATTAAGAAGGCGCCTATCCAGAAAGCCAGGCCGATCAACAAGAACAGGAAAAGTTGCGTCCAGCGGTTATTTCGCGTACCCGGTTTCAATCCATTTCCGGCGGAAAGCAGCCGCGGTCTCAATAATGTCAACACTTTGCCTCTCATGGTCTTATGCTTCCCGCACTAAAGTCAAAAAAACTTCTTCCAATCTGGCTTCGCCGGTTTTAGCGGCCAGATTCAAGTCGGATACGGAGCCCTGTGCCAAAAGCGTTCCTTTATGGATGACACCGATTCTATCGCACAGATCTTCGGCGAGGCTCAGTGTATGTGTAGAAACAAAGATGGTTACATTTTGTGCGGCCAGCCCCTTAAGAATATCCTTGACCATGCTCACGGCTTCAGGGTCAAGGCCGACCATTGGTTCGTCAATAATCATCACTTTCGGATCATGGAGAAGTGCCGCAACAATGATTAGTCTCTGTTTCATGCCGTGCGAATAAGCCTCAATAATCTCGTCCGCCCATTCCCAGAGCGCAAATTGCTTTAAAAGCTCCTCCGACCTGCGGAAGAGATATGGAGCCTCCACACTATATAAATCAGCAATGAATTTGAGAAATTCCATGCCGGTGAGCTTTTCATAAAGAAAGGGCCTGTCCGGCACAAAACCGATAATCTTCTTTGCCGCAACAGGATCTTTTCTGAGATCGATTCCGGCAATGGTGATGCTTCCGGCTGTCGGCTCGATAATACCGCCCATCATACGGATCGTTGTCGTTTTGCCCGCGCCATTGGGACCGATGAATCCGTAAATTTCGCCGGCTGCAACGTCTAAGCTCAAACGGTTCACAGCCAATGTTGTTCCGTAATCTTTGGTCAGGTTTTTCAGTTCAATCATTCTTTGTGGATGTGACCTCCAATTTAACTTTGCCTATGGCGCCCAGTAAATCAAGTTGTTCACCGCCTTCGCCGCGAACGAGGCGAATATGCGTAACATCTGCGGGAATCTGGTTTAAAACAGAATCAACGGTGACCCATTGTCCAATATAGGCCAGATTCCAGGCATGATAATAGAAGCGGCCATTGAGATAAACAAGCCCGGTCTCAATCTGCGCGGGAATACCCGCTGCGCGAAGCAGTGCAGCGGTTAGAACCGCATGTTCATTGCAATCGCCCGCCATATTATTTAAGACTTCCAAGGCATTGGGCACGGACAAAACAGGTTTTTTTTCTAGGGTACGGTAAACCCATTGAACGATTTTTTGAAGCTTCATTTGTGGACTGTCCGTGTGCAGGACAATTTTTTCCACTTGTTTTTTGATTTCCGGTGCATTGGACTGGACCAGCGGCGACGATTGTAAATACTTCTGAAAAACTGTCGGTTTATTATTTTGGAAAGGTGTATCCGGAAATGTCTCTTTGGTAATTGTTAAAATATTCTGATGAAGCGTTTGCCGTCCGCCTTGCAGCAAAAAGGGTAGGTTACCCGTAACGTCAAATTTGATTTTTATTTCCGTCAATTTTGATGGTGCGGTGATAGTGATGTTGGCGGGGATCGAAGCGATTTGAGTAAAATCAACAATCCCATCCGTTGCGATCCCTTCTTGTGCTTGCTTTGCGCTGACCTTTTCCATGGAAAGCCCGAGTATTCCGGTTTCTTTTAATACTTCGCCGTCTTGGGCCAGCCAGGCACAATTTTTAGCACCTATGAAATCAGCGCAGAATTTTTGCGTCAAGACGTGTTTTCCCAAGATCGGGATAATTTCATCCGCATAACGGGTGACGGATATTTTGCGGAGACCCAGTGTGGATGGATCAAAAATATTGAAATCGCGTGTTTTGTCTTTTCCCAGACCGGATACAAATGCCGCCTCATAAATATTACCATTGATATGGGGAATATCCTTGAGCGGAATGACAGTTTTCTGCTGGGCATTAGTCGGCAGCCCGGTAAATAAAATAAGTTTATCTTTTTTCACATAGCCACGGGCGTTAAAACGAAACAAACTGGAGCTCAGTTCGAAGTTGAAGGAGGAGAAAGACATGTCAGGATTAAGGTCTGTTTCCGTTGATAAATTTAGCGCTTGAATAACACCCATTGTATTAATCTGCATGGTGACAAATTCCCTGGTCTGGAAGCGGCCGTTTTTCAATGGGTTGAATTTACGATGGATGACGCCGATTTTTTTCTTATTTTGATAAATATTCATCCAGGCTTCCGGTGAACGTGAAACCTCAACATTTCGACTGACCGGGAAGTCCACTGGTTTTTCCTTAAATAATTCCAGACGCACGGCCAGTAGGCCAAGAAAAATCATAGTGATTGCAATACCCCAGACCATATTCCATTTTATTTTTGCCATATTCGCTAATCTTTCTGAACGACTAAGGTAAATAAGTCTTATTCGAATTATATCGGCAGGATTGACGCCGGTCAACAGGCAGTATTTTCACAGGCAGTATTTTCATATACGATTATTTCAAAACATTAGCTTGACAAATCCACTCTAAGAATATAAAAGGCCACACTCTTCAATACTAAGGCTCGATTACGGTGGCTCCCCCATCTGGCAGAGACTCTTCCAAATGTGGGGGTTTTTTTATAGTGGTACCCGAGTTTCAGAAACGAAGTGCGCTGAAACGCGCAGGTCGAACTATCCCACAAGCGGCGTGACTAGGGATAGTAGGCATCTTATGCGAGGAACGAAGCTCAACAGAAAAGGTAAGTTAAAATATCCTATAAACGAAGTGCAGCGGGATATTGTAAAGATGAGTGTTTTTGGGAGAGGAAAGTGAAATGAATTTCGACGATCAGAAAATACGCAACATTGGAATCAGCGCGCACATCGATTCCGGTAAAACCACGCTTAGCGAACGGATTCTTTTTTACACGAAAAGAATTCACGCCATCCATGACGTGAAAGGTAAAGACGGCGTGGGCGCGACCATGGATTCCATGGAACTGGAAAAAGAAAGAGGCATTACCATCGCTTCTGCGGCGACCTATTGCGAATGGAAAGGGCATGAAATTAATATCATTGACACGCCCGGCCACGTCGATTTCACCATTGAAGTGGAGCGATCTCTGCGTGTTCTGGATGGGGCAATCCTTGTTTTGTGTTCAGTCGGTGGCGTTCAGTCTCAGTCCATCACCGTTGATCACCAGATGAAGCGCTACAAAGTTCCCTGCATCGCGTTTATCAATAAATGCGACAGAAGCGGAGCCAACCCCTTCCGGGTAATTGAACAGCTTCGAACCAAACTGGGCCACAACGCCGT
The DNA here is from genome assembly GCA_022711575.1 of Deltaproteobacteria bacterium. Classification (GTDB taxonomy): domain Bacteria; phylum Desulfobacterota; class Syntrophia; order Syntrophales; family Smithellaceae; genus UBA8904. Next base: position 4,254 of record JAKLES010000082.1, read on the forward strand.
CGCCATGCAGATTCCCATCGGACTGGAAACAGACCTGCAGGGCGTGGTCGATCTGGTGGCCATGAAAGCGATGTATTTTGACGGCGATAACGGTGAAGATATTCGCATTGAAGAGATTCCACAAAATCTGCTGGTGGAAGCCAAGGCCAAAAGAGAAGAACTTATCGACGCCTCATCTTTGTTTTCAGATGAACTGACGGAAGCCATTCTGGAAGAAAAAGAAATTTCCCCCGAGCTGCTTTATGCCGCTATTCGCAAAGGAACGTTAAAAAGAGAAATTACACCTGTTTATATGGGGTCGGCCTATAAAAACAAAGCGGTTCAGCCTCTGCTCGACGGCGTGACGTATCTTCTGCCCACGCCATCCGAAGTGGAGAACATTGCCCTTGATATGGATAATAATGAAGAACCAGTTGTATTGACTAGTGATCCGGAAAAACCAATCATCGCACTGGCGTTCAAGCTGGAAGACGGTCAGTACGGCCAATTAACCTATATTCGCGTGTACGAAGGGTCGGTGGAAAAAGGTTCCACGATCGTCAATGTACGCAACGGGAAAAAAGTTAAGGTTGGCCGCGTTGTTCGGATGCACGCGGATCAGATGGAAGAGGTC
>JAKLES010000083.1 GCA_022711575.1 Deltaproteobacteria bacterium
GGCCGCCCAGATAGATCGGGAAGCCGTAACCATAGAGCCATACCACATCGATGTCCAACGGTCTGGCGGCAATGCCCTCTTCCAGAATCTTCGCACCTTCATTGATCATGGAATAGATCGCGCGTTCGATAATTTCCTGATCGGTGATGGTGCGCCGTTTTATGCCGACTTCTTGAGAGTGCTTGATGATGAGTTCTTCAATGAAAGGATCGGGCGTCGCATTGCGTTTTTCGTCATACTTGTAGAAACCGGAACCGGTCTTCTGGCCGAAACGTCCCATTTCGCATATTTTATCAAGAATGTTACATTTCTTTTCGCGGGGAGTCAGCACATCCATCTTGGCCTTGCGGTTGCGCCAGCCGACATCGAGGCCCGCCATGTCGCCCATCGCGTAGGGGCCCATCGGGAAACCGAAATTGTAAATGACTTTGTCAATCTGCCAGGGCAGCGCGCCTTCTTCCAGCATAAAGCCACATTCGCGTGTGCGCTTGGCCAGCATGCGGTTGCCAACAAATCCGTCGCAAACGCCAACCAGAACCGGCACCTTGCCAATGGTCTTGCCGACTTTCATAGCCGTGGCATAAACATCGGGCGACGTTTTCGCGCCGCGCACGTTTTCCAAAAGCCGCATGACGTTGGCCGGACTGAAGAAATGCATGCCCATGACATCCTGCGGACGTTTGGTGATGGCAGCAATATCGTTCACATTCAGATAGGATGTATTCGTTGCCAGAATCACTCCCGGCTTGCAGACTGCGTCCAGTTTCGCAAAAACTTCCTTCTTAATCGCCATATCTTCAAAAACGGCTTCGATGACGAGATCAACATCTTTCAGATCTTCATAGGCCAACGTGGACTTGATCAGCGACAGGCGCTTGTTCATAACCTCTTGTTTGAGTTTGCCTTTGGCCACGGTGCTGGCGTAATTCTTTTCGATAACAGCCATACCTTTGTCGATAAATTCCTGCTTGATGTCCAACAGCATCACTGGAATACCCGCATTGGCAAAACACATGGCAATGCCGCCGCCCATGGTTCCCGCTCCCAGGATACCAACGGATTTGATCTCACGGGTGGGCTGATCATCGGGAAGCCCCGGAATGCGGACCACTTCACGCTCTGCAAAAAATACATGCCGTTGGGCTTTGGACTGATCAGAAGCATGCAATTCCATAAATATTGCGCGTTCGCGCTTCATGCCTTCAGGGAAAGGCAATTCCGTGGCGGCCTTGACGGCTTCAATGCACTTGAACGGCGCGATAAAGCCACGCGACTTGCGGGCAATGCTTTTGGCGAAATCATCAAATAAACCGGGAGAATCGGCCTTCACCGCAAGTGAACTCACTCTGCGGATGGGAAGCTTTTCATCGACCACTTTTTTGGCGTAGGCCATTGCCGCCGCTTTCAGATCGCCTTCAACAATTGCATCAAGAATCCCAATGGCTTTAGCCTTGGCTGCCGCAATCGGTGCGCCAGAGATGATCATTTCCAGGGCCACCTGTACACCTGCTATACGGGGTAGCCTCTGTGTCCCGCCTGCGCCCGGTAAAAGCCCCAGTTTGACTTCCGGCAGGCCTACTTTTGCAGTGGCAACCGCAATTCGAAAGTGACAGCTCAGTGGAATCTCGAAACCGCCGCCCAGAGCGGTACCATGAATCGCCGCAATCACAGGCTTTGGAGAATCTTCAATGAATTGACACACGTCCGGTAAATGGGGTGCCCTGGGCGCCTTCCCGAATTCACGGATGTCCGCGCCCGCGATGAAGGTGCGACCATTACAAATAATGATAATGGCGGCTATATCCGAATCGGCTATGCCTTTTTCTATGCCGGATCTAATGCCTGCACGAACGGCCTGGGACAAGGCGTTCACCGGGGGATTGTTCACGGTAATCAGGCCAATATTGCCTTCTTTGGAAAAACCAACGATCTCCGCCATACGTCAATCTCCCTTATATGGATTTTGTATTATTCTTCAAAAAAGGGATGGCACGTTGCCGATCGTTTGTCAAGATGCCAAGGCCTTTCCCCCAGTCGGTTTCTTTCTCAATGCCGTCTTGATAAGTTTAAGAAAATAAGATACTTTGCGACATCAAGGTGAAAGGATAAATAGGACGATGTTTTATAAGAAAAATGTTGAAGGCTATCATTCCCGGGTTAAAGGGATCGATCAAAAAACTCTTGTGTATGGGGAAAGAACACTACTGGCGGAATTTTTATTGAAGAAAGGGAGCATCATCCCGCAACATTCCCATCCTTATGAGCAGACTGGTTATCTGGTGAGCGGTCATATGATCTTTAGAGTGGGCAACGAGCGGTATGATTTTCAAGTCGGCGACAGCTGGTGCATTCCGATGAACGCTGAGCACAGCGCAGAAATCCTGGAGGACTCGGTTGTTGTGGAGGTGTTTTCTCCGGTCAGGGAAGACTATTTACCGGATAAAAAATACTATGCCTAATATGTAAGAAGAGGAGGGACATCATCCTTGAGACAATTGTCACTAACGCCGGCTGCCGGCAAAAGATTAATCGGCAAAGCCATCGCCAAACATTCCGAAGTGCTGAACGCACTCAAAGGCGGAAAACGGTGTTCCCACCACATAGTTGGCCGTGGCAATCCTATCAGTCTTCGATAACATTTTTAAGCGCCGCTTCAATATCCGGATAGCGAAATTTAAAACTCGCATCAAGTAAGCGGCGGGGAATCACACGCTGGCCTTTGAGCAAGACAGAACCAAACTCTCCAAGAATCAGCTCGATCATGAAGCCTGGCGCGGGCAAAAAAGAGGGACGGTGTAAAACCTTACCGATAGCCTTCCCCAGATCCTTATTCTGGACGGGAGTGGGCGAGCAATTGTAAATAGGAAGGATGATCTGAACATGAAAAAATTTATCATTATTTTTGCTTTCTTGGTTGTGAGTTGCGTTGGCATACCGGATGGCGTGAAACCGGTCGATCGTTTTCAGATTGAGAGGTATACGGGGAAGTGGTATGAAATTGCCCGGCTGGATCATTCTTTTTGATCGGGGATTAACGCATGTGACGGCCGAGTATAGCCTGCGTGAAGACGGAGGCGTCCGTGTCCTTAACCGTGGTTACTCGGCTAAAGAAAGCAAATGGAAGGAAGCCGAAGGCAAGGCGTATTTTGTTAATCACCCGAATCAAGGATTTCTAAAAGTTTCCTTCTTCGGCCCTTTTTACGGGTCTTACGTGATTCTTGAACTGGATCAGCAAAACTATTCCTATGCGTTGGTCTGCGGCCCGGACAAATCCTATCTTTGGTTTCTGGCCAGAAACCCGCGCCTTGATGAAGAAATCAAAAAACACCTGACTGCTAAAGCGGCCGCATCAGGTTTTGACATAAGCAAGTTCATCTACGTGCAACACGAATGAAATAATAGGAAATCATGAAAAAGTAATTTATTAGTCATAAAGCAGCTCAGCAAATTTCAAAGCTTCCGTCCATAGCTTTTTGTGTTGAAGTAGGACTTAATATATCTGGGTCGGGTTCAGCAGGCCTTATTGTGTCCCACGGGCCAGTTGCTCAAGAGATCGCTTGTTATTAACTCAGTCATATTTATGAAGGGGGTAGATAGTGAACAGCGAGAGAAAAGAAATCGTCTCTATGAGCCAGAATGAAAAAAAACATATCGTCCAGGTCTTCTCACGGCATATAAACAGCGGACAGGTCAAATACCTGAAAGCGGGACATCTCGATGTTCTAGAAACGCAGCGACAGTCTGTGCGCTTCATAGACCCCGTTAGCGGCAGGGTCATGATAGATTGCTTCACGTCGGCGGGATGTTTCAATGTGGGAAGAGGTAATCCCGTGATAAAGAAGGCCATGGCGGAGGCACTGGAAACCCTGGACATGGGAACATCTACCCTTATCTCAGTCCACAAGATAGCGCTAGCCGAGAGGCTTGCCAGTATAGCCCCCGCCGATCTGAACAAGGTCCTCTTCGCCTCAGGTGGCGGGGACGCCATCGATTGTGCCATCAAACTTGCCCGCGGTGCCACGAGACGCTCCCATATCATTTCTACGGTAAAGGCCTATCATGGGCACACGGGCTTCGCCCTTTCCGCCAATGGCAAGGAGCATTACCGCAAATACTGCGAACCGCTCATGCCCCAGTTTTCCTTTGTCCCTTTCAACGACATGGAGGCTATTCGCAGGGCCGTGACCGATGATACGGCCGCCATCATCATTGAGCCGGTACAGGGGGAGGCTGGAATATTTGTGGCCAAGGAGGAATACCTGCGCGGCCTGCGACATCTCTGTGATGAGAGGAATATCATCCTCATATTTGATGAGGTCCAGACCGGCTTTGGCCGGACCGGCAAATTCTTCGCTTGCGAGCATTTCGGCGTAACCCCCGACATACTGGCCATGGCGAAATCAATCGGCGGCGGCATATTTCCCAATGGTGCTGTTCTGTACCGCGACAGGGACATCTTGACGGACTTTGTATGCCGCAACCCGCAGTTCCACCCCACCTACACGGGAGGCTCGGACCTGGGATGCTTCATCTCGCTCAAGGTAATAGATTACATCATGGACAACAATCTCCCGGTGCGGGCAGCGGTTAACGGCAGGAAACTTAAGGATGCTCTGGAAAAACTGCGCCTTGAGAACCCGAAAATCATCCGAGAAGTGAGAGGCATCGGCATGATGGTGGGGATCGAATACATTCACGAGTTCTTAGGGCCGATGATGTCTGACGCACTGGCGAAAAATGGCATTTTTGCCGCTTATTCGGGCAATGCCCCGCAGGTAATGCG
>JAKLES010000084.1 GCA_022711575.1 Deltaproteobacteria bacterium
GCCAAACCCGACAACTTCCATGCGGTTGTCGGCTACACCGCGCTGACCCAGTAAAGTTTTTACTGCATCGGCACGCCGCTTAGAAAGGTTCATGTTGTATTCATCGGAACCTTTACTATCGGTATGTCCTTCCACTCTAATGAGAGTATCTGGATATTGATTCAAAACGCCTGCGATCCGGTTTATTTCAGTGTAAAGTCCCCTTCGCACTTCTGTTGAGTTTGTATCGAATGTTACGTCACCTTTAAAAGTCACGGCTAGAAGGTTGCCTTCCCTTCTAACAGCAGCAGCTTCTGAAGTTTCCAAAGCATCACGCATCGCCTTTTCCTGATTATCCATCATCTTGCCAACGCCGTAACCACCAGCCCCTCCCACAGCAGCACCTATGGCAGCTCCTACAAGTGTCCCTGCCGTGTTATGGCCTATGGCCTGCCCCAATACCGCCCCGACTACGGCTCCACCTCCCGCTCCAATAAGACCGCCTTTTTGACCTTTTGTCATGGTTCCCGTCTCTGCGCAACCTACCAGAAGCAAAATGCAGCAGAGAAAAACAGTAATTTTTATTTTATTCATTTTTGTCCTCCTTGCAAAAGCGTTATTTTTTTCACGTTATCTTTGATATTTTGGATAAGTTATTACAGAAAAATTTAAGCAGCAATGAAATTGTATGTCAAGGAAATATTGGTCATAAGATGTGGTGCACAGTGTCCATGTCTGTCGTGGGTGTAAATTGTTTTTACTGCGGGACGGCAAAGAATAGTCAGGGTAAGGGTTGCTGCCCGTCGTGGGGTAGCATACGAAAGCCACAAATTGTTTTTTCTGCCCGGCAAACGAACCAAAGAGATCCTCGTCCCTCGGTGAGGTCACCGTGGCGATCAGTGTATTCGCCCGATCGACCAGCAGTGCAGTCACATAAAGGCCCCCATCGCCTTCCCAATATCTTTTCACTTCATCGCTGGTTAAGCTGCCAAAATTCTGCTGGATATAGCTGCAGGCAACTGCATAGAGACCAGGCAGTGGCAGGGGCTGCACGACAGAGGTCGGTGGCGTAACGGTCGGCGGATTGCTGTCGTCACCACCACCCCGCATCCGGCAAAAGCTACTGTGATGCCCAGCAAGACCGTCAACAGTAATTGATGCAAGCATCTGGTCATGACAGCACCTCCTCCCTCGTCCTTGTCAACTATGCTATAGCTATTTTTTAGTGATACGCTTATTTCATAGATAATCAAGTAAAAGGTGCTTTTGAAAATAGCTACAATTTGGTAGAAAGGATTAGGTTAAATGGAGTATGCGCGTCAATATTTGTTATGCTTGAATACAGGCAACAAGACATTTTTCGAAAGTAAGCTTGAACTGGAGTCTTGAACTACTCAAAATTAACATCATAAGGAGGAAAACATGGCTGGTCTTTTCGACAAAATTAAAGCAGATGTGAAAAAGGGTATCGAAGAAGGCATTGCTGCCGTGATAGAGGGGGCAAGTGTCGTATCCGGAAAAATGGATGAAATCACAGCGGAGGGTAAAAGACAGTATAAGATGTTTGATCTGAAATCAAAGATACAAAGTCACATGACCGAACTGGGCGGGAGAGCCTATGATGTTCTCGACAGGAAGAAAAGCCCGGTTTCGGACAGCAAGGTAAAGGCAGTCTTTGTAAAAATCAAAAAGCTCGAAGAACAGTTGCGCAGACTCGAAGGGGGCAAAGAGAAAAAAGCCGCTGCATCCAGAAAACCGGCGACGAAAACAAAAAAGGTCCTGAAAAAAAGCACACAGGCATCAGTAAAAAAGATGGCAACGAAAAATACCGGAAAGACATCAGCCAAATAATCAATCTTGTCTTCATAACAAGAGGGGTACAGTCAGCAAGCAGTTCTTGCTGTAATTTTTAGAAACAATTATTTTAAAAATAGTGTATAGTTTAGTTCATAATTAATCAATATTCACTCAGGTATTCAAAATGAACGATAACGGCAAGACACAACAACAACTCATAAAAGAGATGGCAGAGATGCGCGAGCGCGTAACCCAACTGGAAAAAACAGAAGCAAGTCTTAAACAGAGCAATGCGACACATTGGGAGAGTAAGGAGATCTTTCATTTACTGGTAGATCAGATGACAGACAGTATGATCATTATCGACTGGGATGGAACAATCCGCTTTGCCAATGAGACTGCCTTGAAACTGGTGGAGGTTGACTCCCATACAGATGTTCTTGGCAGAAATATCGTTGAATTCTTGGATTCGGACACTCTACCTGGGATGATAAACGCATTGGCCATGGCTAAGGCAGGCCATAAAGTCGTGAGAAAAGAAGGCAAGGTCATCACGGCAAAAAGTCAGGGGAAATGGGTGGAAGCCAGGGGAACGAAAGTCCATTTCCAAGGCTCTGATTGCTATATGGTCAACATCAGGGACATCACAGAACGCAAAAAGACGGAAGAGGCGCTGAATCAGGCGGAAAAGAATTATCACAATTCTTTGGATGGCTCCATCCTGGGCGCGCGGATTGTGTCTGCTGACGGAGTGACTCTCTATGCCAATCAGGCAACGCTGGATCTCTTCGGATTCGCCAGTATGGATGAACTGAAAGCAACCCCTGTCACGGATCACTATACCCCGGAGAGTCTGGCTGAGAACCATCTCAGAGTGGAACAAAGAAAACGAGGCGAGAGTGGACCGTTCAATTATGAAATCAGTATTGAAAGGAAAGACGGGAAGGTCCGTCATGTCGAAGTCTTCCGTAAAGAAATCATTTGGGACGGCGCCACACACTTTCAGGTGCTTTACCACGACATCACCGAGCGCAAGTGGGCGGAGAAAGCGCTGAAGGAAAGCGAGGACCGTTATCGAATCTTGGTGGAAAATGCGAGCGACATCGTCTTTAGAACGGACAACACCGGACACTTCACGTTTGTTAATGCGGCGGCACTCCTCATTACGGGATACCAGGAGAAAGAACTTATCGGAAGGCATTACCCAACATTAATCCGCCCGGATATGCGCGACGAAGCCATGAAGTTCTTCGGCCGTCAGTTTGTGAAGAAGATTTCCAACACCTACTCCGAATACCCCATAATTGTGAAAGACGGCCGTGAGATCTGGTTCGGGCAAAACACCCAGTTGATCCTTCAGGACGACAAGGCGGTGGCTTTTCAGTCAGTCGCCCGCGACATCACTGAGCGCAAGCGGGCAGAGGAAGCCCTCGTGGAAAGCGAGAATAGATACCGCGAGCTCAGCATTCTCGATGATCTCACCCAGCTTTACAATTCCCGGCACTTTTACAATCAGTTGAGGATGGAGATCGATCGGGCAAGCCGCTATCACCAGCCGTTAACCCTGCTCCTTCTTGATATCGACAATTTTAAATTATTCAACGACGCATACGGCCATCTCGAGGGAGATCAGGTCTTATCACGACTTGGTCAGGTACTCAAAAATCAATTGCGCCAGTCAGACTCCGCTTATCGTTACGGCGGTGAAGAGTTCATTATCCTGCTGCCCATGACCACCAGCAAGGACGCCACCGTTGTGGCGGAAAGAATCCGGACAGATTTTAAGGAAGAGAATTTTTCGCCGGTTAATGGTAAAGACGTGCATATGACGGTGAGCATCGGGATGGGACAGTACCGGCCCCAGGAAGATATGAAAACCTTTGTAGCTCGGGTTGACCAGCTCATGTACCACGCAAAGAAGAATGGCAAAGACAGGGTTAGTGCCGAGTGATAACCTCAAAAGCAGTTCAAATAGTAGTCCTCACTTCGATACCTTAGCTGAGAATGAGGATTGGTAGGAAGTCATAGTGAACTTTAGTTAATCATCAATATTTACCAACGTATTCAAAATGAATGATGACACCAAGACACAGCAACAACTCATAAAAGAGCTGGCAGAGATGCGCGAGCGCGTAACCCAACTGGAAAAGACAGAAGCAAGTCTTAAACAGAGTAATGCGACACATCGGGAAAGTGAGGAGATCTTTCATTTACTGGTGGATCAGATGACAGACAGTATGATCATTATCGACTGGGATGGAACAATCCGCTTTGCCAATGAGACTGCCTTGAGACTGGTGGAGGTTGACTCGCATACAGAAGTTCTTGGCAGAAATATTACTGAATATATTGGTCCAAACGCTCTGCCGGTGGCTACTGAAGATTTGGCTATGATCCAAGCAGGCCAAAAAGGCGTGACGGAAACATACAAAATCATCACGGCAAGCGGTCAGGAAAAGTGGGTGGAAGCCAAGGGGATAAAAGTCCATTTCCAGGGCTCTGATTGCGATATGGTCAATATCAGGGACATCACTGATCGCAAGCAAATGGAGCAGGATTTTGGGCGGACACTTGAAAGCCTCAGGAAAGCAGTTGGCACAACCATTCAAGTCATGGTGTCCGCTGTGGAGGCAAGAGATCCCTATACAGCTGGTCACCAACTACGGTCTGCGGATTTATGCCGTTCCATTGCCACAGAGATGGGATTATCACGGGAACAAATCGATGGAATCCGGATAGCAGCTTCGATCCATGACATAGGAAAATTATCCATAC
>JAKLES010000085.1 GCA_022711575.1 Deltaproteobacteria bacterium
GCCATCACGGGAGCGGCGGCGGAAACACCGAATTTCTCTTCCAGTTCTTTTACCAGAGCGGAAAGCTCCAGCACGGTCATATTTTCAATGAATTTGATGACATCTTCTTTTGTTATTTGATCAGACATTTTTCCATTCCTCTTTCGTATGTATTGATTAGTTTAAAGGTTTTTTCTTATCACAATAGGCATTGAGCACTTGCACAAAGCTTCTTGGAACACCGCTCAAAACAGTGACAAACGATGTCGGCACCGCCGCCATAACTGAAACCAATCTGCCCAGAAGAACCTCTCTGCTGGGTAATTCGGCCAAAGCGGTAATATCCGATTTCGTTAACAGCTGGCCGTCAAGCACTCCGACTTTGATTTCCAATTCAGGATTTTTCTTCGCAAATTCAATCAATGCCTTCGTCGGGGCTACCGGGTCTTTATAGCTCAAGACAACGGCAACGGGCCACTTGAAATGATCCGCCAAAACAGAAAAGCCGGTCTCTCTTGAGGCAATGCCCAGCAGGGTATTTTTGACAACTTTTAATTCCGCATCGTTCTTACGCAATGCGTTTCTCAGGGCTTCCATTTTTTCAACATTCATAGCATTGAAACTGGTCAAAACGCCCAACTTGGCCTGCTTGAGTTTCTCCTGAAGCTCGGACACAGTTTGTTCTTTTGTTCTCCGATCCAATATATCAGCCTCCTTTCAAAATTATTTTTTTACTTGAGGCCGGAGAGTCTAGCCACATACAGAATGGAAAAACGGTTATCCTTCCTGCCCGATCCCCGTTTCCCGAAAAATGATTACCTCTAAAAACTCAGTAATTATTTTTTACTTTACGAGTCTCGACAGGCCTTGCTTCGTTTAAACTTCCGTACCTGTTGTCTTCGACCTATAATACTGCTATGCATGCGCGTCCGGTTTCTTGCTTGAGAAGCACCTTTCGCGAATTCATATTTATTATTTTAGTTTGCGCTCTTAATATCCAACGGGTCAATCCGAACACCCGCGCCCATTGTGCTGGATATTGCAATGCTTTTAATATAAGTTCCTTTGCTGGATGCGGGTTTCAATTTGATGATGATTTCCAGAAGCGCATTGATGTTTTCGCTTAATTTTTCAGCGCCAAAAGAAACTTTACCAACCGGTGAATGAATGATACCGGCTTTTTCCACGCGGAATTCCACTTTCCCTGCTTTAAGCTCTTTCACGGCATTGGCAATATCAAACGTTACCGTTCCGACTTTGGGATTGGGCATTAACCCGCGCGGACCCAAAATTTTAGCAATCTTGCCTACGGAACCCATCATATCCGGTGTCGCGATCACGCGATCAAAGTCCAACCAGCCGCCTTTTATTTTTTCAATGATTTCATCGTTGCCAACTAAATCTGCTCCGGCATCGAGGGCTTCTTTTTCTTTATCGCCCTTGGCAAAAACCAGCACGCGCACTGTTTTACCCAGGCCATTCGGAAGAACAACACTACCCCGAACCATCTGATCGGCATGAGCCGGATTAACGCCTAAACGGACGGCGGCATCCACCGTCTCATCAAATTTGGCCCCAACCATTGATACGATCATTTCCGTAGCCTCTTTAAGTGTGTAGCGCTTGGTCGGCTCAACCTTAGCTTTTGCAGCTATTATGCGTTTGCCTCGTCTTAACATGATAAAACCTCGTCTTTATTAACCTGCTATTTCGATTCCCATTGACCTTGCCGTACCGGCAATAATCTTGACCGCGCCCTCAATACTGACGGCGTTTAAATCATTGAATTTCAACTGTGCGATGTCCTGAACCTGTTTGGCCGTGACGGTTCCCACTTTTTCCCTTTTGGGATCAGCCGCTCCCTTGGCAACTTTTGCCGCCTGTTTGAGCAAGACAGACGCCGGCGGTGTTTTAGTAATGAAAGTAAATGATCGATCCGCGTAAACCGTAATCACAACGGGAATAATCATTCCTTCCTGATTCTGCGTCAACGCATTATAGGCCTTGCAAAACTCCATGATATTAACGCCGTGCTGTCCCAGCGCAGGTCCGATCGGGGGTGATGGTGTCGCCTTTCCCGCTTTAATCTGTAATTTAATATTCGCAATAACTTTTTTTGCCATAACAATCACCTGATCTAAAAATTTTTTAGGCTTTAACCTTGCACCTTGAAATCATTTATCCTTGCGTTACCTGGATGAAATCCAACTCCACCGGCGTCGGCCGACCGAAGATGCTGACAATCACCCTGAGTTTGCTCTTTTCGGGTCGGACTTCGTCGATGACCCCGTCAAAATTTGTGAAAGGGCCATCAATAATTTTGACATGATCTCCGACATCAAACTTAAATTTTGGTTTTGGCTTCAGTGTTCCTTCATCAATTCTTACCTTCAGATTCTCCACGTCTTTATCTGGAATCGGGGAAGGCTTATCTTTGCTACCGATAAAACCAGTTACTTTCGGCGTATTTTTAACAATATGCCAGTTTTCATCACTCATTTCCATCCGCACCAGAATATAACCTGGGAAAAACTTCCGTTTGGATGTTTTCTTCTCTCCCGAAATCAACTCCACAACATCTTCTTCCGGTATCAAAATATCGGCAAAACAATCCTGTGCACCGGCCAGTTCAATTCTTTCCTGAAGGCTCATCTTTACCTTATTCTCAAATCCCGAATAAGTATGTACGACGTACCATTTAAAAGCCATGAAGTTAACCTAAAATAAATTTGACTACTTTTGCGAGAATTAAATCAATGATTCCCAGATAAAGAGCCATGATCGCAACAATAACCATGACAACCCCGGTGGATGCTAATGTTTGTTTCCGAGTTGGCCAGGTGACCTTTTTCAACTCAGCCTTGGCCTGGGAAACAAACTGTAATGCCTTATTCATGATCAACTTGATTTTTTCCATATTCTCAGCCCTTTTTCGGGAAAAACTGGCAGGCCAGGAGGGACTTGAACCCCCAGCATCCGGATTTGGAGTCCGGCGCTCTATCCATTAGAGCTACTGGCCTGTCCTATTTCCGACTACTTTGTTTCCCTGTGCAGTTTGTGTCCTCGACAAAACTTGCAATATTTTTTCATTTCCAAGCGGTTTTGCATGGTGCGTTTATTTTTTGTCGTCGTATAATTTCGCTGCTTACATTCCGTACAAGCTAGAATAATATTATTTCGCATAATTCTCCTTCGCTGGAGCCCACGACCAGGATTGAACTGGTGACCTCATCCTTACCAAGGATGTGCTCTACCAACTGAGCTACGTGGGCACGGCTTTTAAACTTTTAAACCGGCATTAAAAAAATACCTGGAGCGGGAAACGGGATTCGAACCCGCGACCCTCAGCTTGGAAGGCTGACGCTCTAGCCCCTGAGCTACTCCCGCTTATCCGTCCATTAAAAACTGGTGGAGGGGGGAGGATTCGAACCTCCGTAGGCTCCGCCGGCAGATTTACAGTCTGCTCCCTTTGGCCGCTCGGGAACCCCTCCAGTTATATGACTCATCTGGAGCTGGCGATGGGACTCGAACCCGCAACCTGCTGATTACAAATCAGCTGCTCTACCGATTGAGCTACGCCAGCAAACCCATTTTAATTGCAATCGTTTCGCAGGCAGCCTTTCTTGCTTTGAACGCAAAAAAACGACTACACTGCTTCGTGCGAATTGCGGACTCTAATTTTTATGCTTGTTTTTGTCAAGTAAATTTTTAAATTATTTACAAATATACATGGGGAAAGAATATAAAGAGAATCTAAACCTTATCGTTGAAATAATCTGCCGAGAAAATATATATTTCAGTTTCTTTATCTTTCCATGCCTTGAGTGGCAGACCGGCTTTACAGCAAGTCTCTTTTAGAAAACTTTCCCTGTCCCAACCATATTCAATGGCCACCTGCGGCAAAAGTAATCCAGAATTATATCCCCGGACAATGTACAATCCATGCTTCCCCACTTCAATGTCTTCAATATTATGTATCTTTTGTAGAGGGCTTAAAACAGAGATCTCAAAGCTCAACTCCCGAATTTCTTCATCCTTGACAGACGGGAAACGAGGATCATGAAAGGCTGCAGCGACAGCCATTTCCTGCACAGTGTCCCCGAGAGGTTTAACCGCCTTAATATAGCCGATGCAGCCGCGCAGATGACCCCGTTTCTTTAAGGTGACAAAAGCGCCTCTTTTTTCCTTAAGTATCGGAAATTCTATAGTTAATTTATGTAATTCCTTATTGCCTGCCTTCGCAATAATTGCTCTTTTGGCTATTTCCAGAAGCGTCTTTTTTTCCTGATCTGTTAATTCCATTCCGTCCTCCGTTTTTTATCGATAACAAACGGCTGATGCGTAACCCACCACGGAACTTTTATCGCCCGTCACATCTCCGGAATTTGCATATTTCAAAAGCAACATATGACGGGCTCCCAGTTTGTGCGAGGCAAGCATCATCACAACGATCGGCCCGCCACCGCAGGCCTCGACTTTATCGTCAGCCAGATTATCCAAAAGTCCTTCGACATCATCATCCTGAATGTGCTGAAGTATCCTGCCATCCAGTTGCATGGC
>JAKLES010000086.1 GCA_022711575.1 Deltaproteobacteria bacterium
AATTGCGCCGTCAAAAACTGATTACGTTGATCCAGTTCTGCATATTCATTGAGCGCCAGCAGATTCACCTCTCCGAAATTGTCGATCGTCTGCTTGTCTTTTTCCAGCAGACCGCCCAGTTCGGCAATTCTGTCATCGTCCACCATTGTGAAGTCCGCCATCAGGGCCGCCAGATCAACACTGTGCTTCTCAGCAACTGCGTTTTGCAGATTCTCAATGTTTAAAGCCACCTCGCGGCACTGCATTTCCAGTTCATTCACCTGCCGGTGCAAATCATCAAGCTTCTTTTTGATGTCTCGAATCTCGTTTTCCTGAACTTTCAGGCTTTCGTCTTCGAGCGCCCGCTTTTCTTTCATTTCAGCCAATACCGCTTCGCAGGAGGCCAGGTTCTGGTAGAGCAACTGAAGCGCCGTCTGCTCCGCTTCGACGGCGGAAGCCAACTCAGCCATCTGGTTTTCATAGGCAACAATCTCTTCGCTTTTGCGCGCAATCTCACTTTCATTGACGCCGATATCATGCTGCAATCGCGCGACGGTTCTAAGATCCGCTTCCTTCTTCTCCAACAAAGAGGCCAGCAAAACTTTTTTCTCCGTTATAAGCCTTTCCTGAGCGTCAATAGCCGCCCGCGATTGCTGCCGACGTTTATTAAACAGGGAAATGATTTCGTTGAGCTCTTTTTCCGCCGCTTCTTGCCGGAGAACATCCGCTTTGATCTGACACAATTTTTGTTCGGCCTGGGCTTCTTCTGTTTTAATATTCTGACGGTTGTATTCAAGGACGGCGATTCTTTGTTTTAATCGTTCCATTTCATCTTCAAAGCGTTCCATATCCTTTTTCCGGCCGTTAATATCTATTTCCAACCGGTGCGCCCTGTTTTCCAATCCGGAGAGTTCTTCATCCCAGTGGGTAATTGATGAAACAAGACTTTTCTTTTGACGCGTTTGATCTTCAAGCTCATCGGAAAGTCTGGAAACTTCCTTTTTCAGTTCCGCTATTTCTCTTTTCGTCGCCAGAAGGCTTTTCTCCACCGCCGATCCGCTGCCGCCGGTCAACACACCGTGCGGACTGATGGTATCGCCTTCCGGTGTCACAAAGGTGCCTCGAAAACCGTTTTTCTTCCAGAGATTAATGCCGGTGGCAATCGACGGCGTTAATAAGACATCGCCCAGCAGACAATCGGCAATCTGCTTGAATTCTTCCTGTACAACCACTTTATGAAGCAAGGGTTCCGCTTCCTGAAGGTGCTCGGCGCCATAGGTCTCAGCTTTTTGACCGCGCAATTCCACCGGCACGAAACTGCCCCGGCCCAACTGATAACTTTTTAAATAGTCAATGGCACGCACACCTTCTTCCTGATTCTTCACGACAACATATTGCAGCTTGTCACCCAGCACTGCTTCCACCGCCGATTCAAATTCGCGTGGAACGTTAATGTGGTCAGCCACCACGCCGTAAAATGTGTCCCGACTTTCCTGCGTTTCAATGACCTTCTTCACGCCGTCATTGGACCATTTAAAAGCGGCTTGAAATTCCTCAAGCGATTGCTGACGGGATGATTTACCGCCTGCCTTTTCTTTGATTTGCGTGATTTGTTCTTCGATCAGCTGTAAATCCGATTTGGCTCTTTCCAATTCACCGGCGGTTGTTTTTCTCTGATCCGCAAGCCGCGCGCTTTCTTCTTCTTCCGCCGCCAGACTCGTCGTGAGCGATTGCAATTTTTCAGTCAGTTCGGCAAGCCTGTTTTTGTCCTGCTCAATTTCACGGATTTCCCGCTCCTCGCGCTTCCGGAAATCCTCCATGTTTTTGTTGAGGCTCGCTATGATGTTGTTGAACTTGGCCAGATCCTGCATCACATCAATGTATCGGATTTTATGTTCTTCCAGCCGGGAGTTAATTTCCTGATCGCTTTCCAGAAGCCCTTGAACCTCTTTCTGCCCTTCATCCAATTCATTTTGAAGCTGGGTCATCTGATTAAAGGCGTCCTCAGCTTTCTTTTGCAGATTTTCAATCTCGACGGTCAGACTCGACTTCTTCTGCTCCATGGACTCGATTTCGAACTGATTTTTTTGTTTGCGTTCCGAGGCTTCCGCCATCCGGCGACGCGAAAACTCAATATTCTTTTCCTTGATGTTAATTGAATTCTTAATTTCATAGAGTTCGGCCTGATGGCGACTGATCCGTTCATCCTCTTCCAGCAACTTCGCCTTCATTTCTTCCAACGCGGATTCCCTCGACTCCATTTGAGCTTTGATGCTTTCAGTCTGATCAGAGAGCTTCACACGCGCTTCCTGTAGCACGGTGTTTTTATCAGTCAGTTTGGCAAAGCCCTGTCGGGACAAAACAAGCTCCGTCTCTTTAATGCGCAGCTTTACTTCTTTATATTGTTCAGCTTTTTTAGCCTGTCTGGCGATGGCGTTAAGCTGGGATTTGACTTCCTTATGGATATCATTGAGACGCAAAATGTTCTGTTTGGTTGCCTCCATTTTCCGAACAGCGGCTTCTTTACGGCTTTTGTATTTGGACACACCAGCCGCATCTTCGATAAACAAGCGGCGGTCTTCCGGTTTGGCTTCAACCAGAGAAGATACGGAACCTTGCTCAACCAACGAATAAGTTCGCGCACCAACGCCTGTGCCCATAAAGAACTCTTTGACATCGAGCAGACGACAGGGTACGCGATTGATGCAGTATTCGCTTTCACCATCCAGGACGACTTTGCGTGAAATGGATACTTCAGCTAACTCGCCATAAACACCCGGGAAGGTTGATCCGTTGCTCGCCAACGTCATGACGACTTCCGCCATGCTCACAGGGGCAGCGTCTTCACTACCGTTAAAGACCACGTCGTCCATTTTCTTTCCACGCAACGCTTTTACCCGCTGCTCGCCCATCACCCAGCGGATCGCATCGACTACATTTGATTTTCCACAACCATTGGGACCGACAACGGCATTGACACCCTTGGAAAAATCAATGACGACCTTATCGCGGAAAGATTTGAAACCTGTTATTTCTAAACGTTTTAGCTTCATAACGTATCTTTTATGGAAGTGTTAAATTTTTGTAAAGCCTAACAAAAGATATTTCCTTTGTAAAGTGAAAATACAACAAAATGTAGTCATGAAAAATTTATACCACAATATATAGTGTTTTGATCCATGGGACAAGATATATTTGCTTCGAGGAAAAGGTGGCCTTGAAAAAAAAATAGTTGATGCAAAATAGAAATTCATCAAGAATGCCTGGCGGGTCCCAATTTCAACTGTTCCGTCTAAAAAAGGCCCTCCAGTTTTTTCCCGCAATGGGGACATGCATCTTCCGATAGAAGATTATCAATAATGCTATAACCATTGCGATTAATTAAGATTTTTTCGCAATTTGAGCAATAGGTGTTTTCACCTTCGTCACCCGGCACATTACCGCTATACACATACTTTAAGCCGGCTTCTTTACCAATACGGCGGGCTAAATGCAGCGACGCAATAGGGGTTGACGGAACCTGGAGCATTCTAAATTGCGGATGAAATCTACTGATATGCCAGGGTGTTTCCGAACCCAGGCTGGAGATAAAAGCGGCAATATCTTTTAATTCTTCGGGAGAATCATTCAATCCGGGAATAAGCAGTGTAGTGATTTCAATCCATATTCCCAACTTTTTCATTTTTATCAAACTGTCCAGAACTGGTTGGAGTGCCGCTCCACATTTTTTCTTATAAAATTCATTGCGAAAGGACTTTAAATCCACATTGGCGGCGGCAAGATAAGGCGCCATAATTTCAATGGTCTCCGCCGTCATAAAACCATTTGTAACAAATAAATTTTTCAAACCTTTCAGGCAGGCGATTTTTGCGGTTTCCAAGGCGGTTTCCAAATAAACTGTCGGTTCTGTATAGGTATAAGATATTGTTTTACATGAACTTTTTTGAGAACGCTCCACAATAACCGCCGGTGCCGTATCTTCGCCCATAATCATGAGGGTGGAGCGAGGCATTTGAGATATTTCATGATTTTGACAAAAGTCACAGTTGAAATTGCAGCCAACCGTGGCAATGGAATAGGATCGCGAAGCGGGATAAACGTGAAAAAACGGCTTCTTTTCAATAGGATCAACATGCTCGGCTATCAGTGTCCCAAAAACCAGGGAATATAAAACGCCATCCTTATTTTCTCGAACACCACACAAACCGCGCCGGCCGGAATTGATTTTACACCGGTGAGCGCATAAAGCGCACTGCACGCGGGAATCAGTGAGCTTCTCATAAAGCAGGGCTTCGCGTATCATCGATTTCTCTCTTGAAACATCCCCCGAATGGCTTCCGGAGCTGCCGCCTGCGTTTTCGTTTTCAGATCAAATGAATTCCGGATGGGATTTTGTACGGTTCGATAGGTATATTTGACTGGAAATACCATGCCGATAAAAGCTCCCAGTGGGTTATTTTTCATGGGAAAAAGTTCTTCCAACTCTGAAAAAA
>JAKLES010000087.1 GCA_022711575.1 Deltaproteobacteria bacterium
TCGCCGCGAACAATTCCATGCCTATTGAAATGAATCCAGACAAAATGCTTTTTGTCTGTGCCCAGGCGTTGAAATATTGCCGGCCCGCTTGCCGGAGCGACTTTGGGGTCATTTTTCGCCTGGATGACTAGCGCCGGAATATCAATAGCATGAAGCGACCGGCGGACATTTCTCATGAGCTTTTTAACCTGAACAAAGGCACTGACCGGACACCGGAGATAGTTTATCTGGGGATTGTCGGCATCGTTTTTTAAAAACTCTCTCACCGGATAACTGATACCCAAATAATTGCAGAGATGATTAAACCCATTCAGCAGTTCAGCAAACCTGGATGAAAAGCTTTTAAATTTCAGCGGTGCGCTGACGGCAATCACCGCCTCAAAATCATGGGGTTTCAGGATAACCGATTGCAGGGCAAGACCTGCACCGGTTGAAAAACCGGCCACCAGAATATTTTTGCAGCATGTTTTCAGAATTGCGTGGCCGCGATCAACCGAATTCAGCCAGTCGCGATAGTTTCGAACGGAGAGATCCTTAGAGGAAGTTCCGTGCCCGGAAAGTCTGGGCGCATAAACGGTCAGACCTTTTGCGCGCAGAAAATTCGCCCATTCCCTTACCTCTTCCGGGGCAGCCATGAGCCCGTGAATGAGGAGCACGCCGGTTTCTGACCCGGGCGCGTGTAAGAAAAATGGCATTCCAATATCCGGAGGCTTACTCTCGCCCGCAGAATAGTTCTTTCCATATTCTTGGATAAATAACGCCGACTCCGCTGCCAAGAGTCTATCCGTCGCTTTGCCGGATTTGGTCGGTTCAGGAACTGTCGTCATGATTTACGCGCCATAAACTTCGTAGATCATGGCATAATGCAGAACTCCCCCAATCAAAACCATGATGTGAAAGAGTTCGTGGAAGCTGAAAATACCCGGCAGCAATCTTGGTTTTTTGATTGCATAAATAATGCCGCCCAGTGTAAAAGCAATTGCGCCCGAAAACAGGAGGACTCCCTGTGTTAAAGACATGTTGGCAAGTATTTGTTTGATGGTGAAGAGCCCTGACCAGCCCATGAACAAATAGATAACCGCGTACAGTTTTCTTGGCGCTCCGGGGAAGAAAATCTGAGAAATTACGCCAACGCCCACAAGCCCCCACTGAAAGGCAATCATCGACCACTTATATGGATCTTCCAGGCAGAAATAGCATACCGGTGTAAACGTTCCCGCGATCATAAAAAAAATGGCCAGCCGATCCATTTTTCTCCAGAAAGACAACTCATTATCTTCTTTTTTGAATGCATGGTACAGAGTGCTTGCCGAAAAAAGGAAAACGACGGAAACGCCATAAATGAGCGCGGTCACAAGACCGGACGCCGAATCACTGGCGGCTATCGCCAGATAGACGGTTCCGATGACGGCGGCAATCATTCCGGCAAGGTGTGAATAAAAATTAAAACGCTCCTGAGTTTTGACTTTCATAACGATCTCCTTTGGAGAAAAACTTATTTTCACGCTCTATTTGAAAATCTGCTCATAAATCCATTTGAAAAGCCAGGATTAAATATTTGATCTTTGTTCAAGTCGTATCGGTATAAAGAAATAAAAATGACGTAAAATCATATTGCAAAGGCAGGCTTCCTGGGTTATGAAAATCACCATGAAAAGACTCTCTTATTCCGTTATTTTGTTGTTGCTGTTTTTGTTGCTGGCTGCTTGTGATAAATCATCACAAACTGAGAACGCCCGTCCGCAAGCGGACAAGCCGCCAGCCTACGGCGATATTCTGGTGCGGGGCGATATCGGCGATGCCAGCAATTTAATTCCGCTTCTGGCCTCGGATTCCGCATCACATTCCGTCGCCGGCATGGTCTTTAACGGTCTGGTCAAATACGACAAGGACATGAATATTGTAGGGGATCTCGCCGAATCCTGGGATGTTACGCAAAACGGTCTGGTCATCACATTTCATCTGCGTAAGGGTGTCCAATGGCATGACGGCAAGCCCTTTACCGCCGCTGACGTGCTTTATACCTATCAGGTTACAACCAATCCCAAAACGCCCACAGCGTATGCCGGAGATTTTTTGAAGATCAAGAAGGCGGAAGTACTTGATGATTACACATTTCGTGTGACTTACGATAAACCCTTTGCGCCTGCCTTGATCAGTTGGGCTTCCGCTATCCTGCCGCGTCATTTGCTTGAGGGAAAAGACATTACAAAGAGCCCGCTGACTCGCCATCCCATCGGAACCGGACCATACAAGTTCAAGGAATGGGTGGCTGGACAGAAAATCGTGCTGGTCTCCAACGAGAACTATTTTGAAGGACGTCCTTACATCGACGGAAGGGTTACCCGTATCATTCCCGATACCGCCACCATGTTCCTGGAACTGCGCGCCCAGAATATCGGCATGATGGGCCTGACGCCGCTGCAATATACAAGACAGACGGATAATAATTTGTTCAAAGAGAATTTCAACAAGTATCGCTATCTGAGTTTTGCCTACACGTATCTGGGATATAATCTGAAGAATCCGCTCTTTACAGACAAGCGGGTAAGGCAGGCCATTTCTTATGCGGTAAATAAAGATGAAATCATCAGCGGTGTTCTGCTGGGATTGGGCAAGCCGGCGACAGGGCCTTATAAACACGGTACCTGGGCGTACAACGATAAGGTGAAAATTTATAATTACGATCCGGCGAAAGCGCGTGAACTGCTCAAGCAGGCAGGCTTGACGGATACCAACCATGACGGTGTTCTGGAAAAAGACGGTAAACCATTTGAGTTCGAAATTCTGACCAATCAGGGTAACGAAACCAGACAGAAATGCGCGGAAATCATTCAGCGGCAGCTCAAAGAAGTTGGCATATCCGTGAAAATCCGCATTGTGGAATGGTCGGCTTTTGTGACGGATTTCATCAACAAGCGGCGCTTTGACGCGGTGATTCTGGGCTGGACGATTCCACTTGATCCGGATGCCTATGACGTATGGCATTCCAGTAAAACCTCGCCGGAAGAACTTAACTTTGTTTCCTATAAAAACCCTGAAGCCGACGAGATGCTGGAGAAGGGACGCAGTACCTTCAATCAGGCCGAGCGTAAAAAATATTATGATCGCTTTCAGGAAATCCTGGTTGAAGATCAGCCCTATACCTTCTTGTATGTCCCTGAGGAATTGATCATCATCAGCAACCGTATTCGGGGTGTAGAGCCTGCGCCCATCGGCATTGGTCACAATTTCATCAAATGGTATGTTCCCAAAGATGAACAAAAATATACGATGACTCGGTAGGATATTCAACAAACGAAGGAAACGGTCGCGACCGTTTATTGCCAGGAGCATCATTATATGGAAAGCACAATCGCCAAAGCCATTGGTCTTAAGTATCAACCCGTAGCGCTGCTCTGGTCCAGTGAAAAACCGGAAGGAGCCATGCAGTTTTCCGAAGGCAAGTGGGGCTGCGTAATGTGGCTGGCTGTTTCCGCGGCCAAAGGCAAACCTGCCGTGGCCGATCAGAAAACATTCGGCTGTGTCGGTGGCGGCGTGGGGTTGGGTTTCGGCAATCAGTATTTAAACTTTCCCGGCGGCGAAGAAGGATTCTGCCACTTTTTGTCCTCAGGGAATGTCGGGTGTCCGGGTGGATCAGAACTGGCCGATCAAATTAAACCTTTCATGACTAAAGAGAGTCATGATAATTTTTTGCATGGCGAACGCTACATCAAAAGTCCGGAACTGGTTCACAAGTTTCTCGAGGTGCTGCCGATGACAGACATCCCCGAGGCGTATGTTGTGTTCAAGCCGCTGGCCGATATTGATCCTCTCCAAGAAAAACCTCAGACAATTATATTTTTTGCCAATCCCGATCAGCTCTCCGCGTTGGTTGTGCTAGCCAACTTTGGTCGGGGCGATAATGAAAACGTAATCATCCCTTATGCCGCCGGATGCCAGACGATCGGCATTTATCCCTATCGCGAAGCCAAATCCGCCAAGCCCCGTGCCGTTGTAGGCTTAACCGATCTATCCGCTCGCGTCTATGTCCGCAAACAATTGGGTGATCCCCATTTGATGACCTTTGCCGCCCCCTTAGCGCTTTTTGAGGAAATGGAACGTAACGTTCCCGGCTCTTTTCTTACGCGGCATACCTGGCAAAGCCTGTTGAAGAATAGCTCTTGAAAACCTGCACATTGTCCGGCTGTCTTGATATGTCCTGAGTCGGAGCATAATCCGTCCGAATCAAAACATATCCAGATGGATTTTTTTCGTCAGCCGGCTGATAATTTTTTATGGAGCAGTTCCCTGATGACTTTCGGGTTGGCTTTGCCGCCGGAGGCCTGCATCACCTGGCCGATCAAAAATCCCATGGCTTTTCCCTGGCCGCTTTTCACATCTGCCACCGCCGCCG
>JAKLES010000088.1 GCA_022711575.1 Deltaproteobacteria bacterium
AACAACGCTGTCTTGCAGAAGATAAGATTGGCGAAAAATTCCTGACTGAGCGGATCCGGAAGCGCCAAGAGCTTTTCTTTCGCCCTGCAAGAGAGAATAATGATCGCCCCTTCCTGATGATGACCCAGTCGTATGCTCCGGCTGCATGTAATGGGAAGTCTGGAAAAAGGCTTTTTCAGTCCTTGCGGTTCCAATACATGCCGGATGCCCAAGAAAGGCAAACGATCCCGGAAAATATCTTCCGGGATAACCATTTTGTTTTGCAGTCTTTTATTACATAGGACAAGACTCATCTTGCTCAATGATCGCTTTGTATAAATCGCTTGTTGTTCTTGCGTCGATAAGTTTCTTACGGAAGTTATGCGTTTTTAACATTTTGGAAATCTTAGCCAGGACCTTCAAATGCTGCCCTGTCGAATTCTCCGGAGCCAAGAGCAGAAAAAAAAGGTGCACCGGCTTCCCGTCAATCGCATCAAAGGCAATTCCCTTCTTGCTGCGTCCAAAGGCGACAACCAGTTTATGAAGGTCCGAAACCTTGCCGTGCGGAATGGCAAAGCCGTCCCCTATGCCTGTTGACCCCAGTTTCTCTCTTTGCCGTAACACATCGAGTGTTTTGGTTCTATCTATCTTCAGGCCGCCCTGGATCAGAATATTAATCAGTTCCGCCAACACATCTATTTTAGTGCTGGACGAGAGATTTTCATTCAGAAATTCGATTTTAAACATTTGATCCAGTCGCATAGGTGACACCTGATCCTGAAACCTGAAACACCGTCTTTTAACGCACACACCATCATCCTGCGGGAAACAGGCCTGTAATGCGATTTGTCCGAGATAAAGTTACTCCCCGGGTTAGCTGTTCGTTTCGATATGAGCAAAGTTACCGTCATCCAGACGATAAACCAAACTGACATTTTCCGAAGCGGTGTCACGATAGATCAGGAAACGGGCTTTATTGCCTTCCATCTCCAGAACCGCTTCTTCCAGCGACATGGGTTTTAAGACAACCTTGCGGGTTTCCACAACTTTTGCCGCCGCATAATCATCCTCTTCCAGGTCTTCCGCCGCCTTCCTGGCCGCATGCCGGATACTTCTGGCCTTGTGCTCTCGAATTTTCTCTTTTTGCTTTTTGAGTTGTTTTTCAATTTTGTCAATGCAA
Source organism: Deltaproteobacteria bacterium (assembly GCA_022711575.1). Lineage (GTDB taxonomy): Bacteria > Desulfobacterota > Syntrophia > Syntrophales > Smithellaceae > UBA8904. The sequence continues at coordinate 1,160 of JAKLES010000088.1, forward strand.
CTGTCCACAGCCAAATGCATATCCTTGTCTTCTTCTTTGGCGTTCACATTCCAGCCATTGGCGCTTAAATTTATTTCAACAACATTACGAAATTTTTCCGTGGAAAGGATGATATGGGCTTCGGCGGGCGCATCGAAATATTTTTTCAGTTTCTCAATTCTTTCTTGCACATACGTTTTTTGCCAGTCTTCACCTTCACTGTTTCTGAAAGTTACTGAAATATTCATTCTTTTTCCTCCCTGATTGAATTAGGCAGCCCAATGTCCCGAAGGACACCCTCGCTACCGGCGACAAGGGTCAGTCCTATAATGACGACTAAACCAGAAGTCAACCGGAATTTTATTTCTTTACGTATTCCGCCGCCATTTTAAAGCCTTGACTTTAAAAATATTTCTTCCGCTTGGAAGACGGCAAAATCCCCATCATATCACGATACTTGGCAACCGTTCGCCTGGCGATATCGATACCCTTGGCTTTGAGCAAATCAACGATTTCGCAATCGCTGTAAGGTTTTTTGGGGTCTTCTTTACCAACCAGATGCTTGATCTCCTCTTTAACGCTTTTCGAGGCAATATTTTCACCCGAAGTTCTTTGAATGGAACTACCGAAAAAATATTTCATTTCAAATATACCGCGGTGAGAATGCATATATTTATTGGTTACAACACGGCTGATGGTTGATTCATGCATTTCCACGTCCTCAGAGATATTTCTCAAAACCAGCGGCTTCAAATGGTCTATGCCGTAATCAAAAAAATCCCTCTGATGCTTGACGATGCTTTCAGCGACTTTATAGATTGTTTTCTGCCGCTGTTGAATGCTTTTAATCAGCCAGGTGGCCGACTGTACCTTGTCGCGGATGTATTTTTTGCCGTTTTCTTCTTCCACATGATCCCGGCCACCGACTCCGGCCATAATCTCACGATAGAAATTGCTGATCCGCAAGCGCGGCAAACCGTCATCGTTAAGAATAATTTTATAGTCATCTCCTGATTTCACGACATAAACATCGGGGATGATTGATTGAACCTTCTCTTCCGAATACATAGCCCCCGGTCTGGGATCCATTTTACTGATTAACAAAACGGCGATTTCCACTTCCCGAAGCGGAACCTTTAATTTCCGGGCAATATGCACATAATTTTTCAGTTCCAAATCTTTCAAGTGATCCCGGATAATGGTTCCCAGAAGACGATTTTCTTTCGATAACATTCGGGACTGAATAAGCAGACATTCCTGGAGATTGCGAGCGGCCACGCCGGGCGGATCAAATTCCTGAACCTTTTTCAAAACATTTTCCACCATGTCTTCACTGACGTGTTCCAGCTGGGCAATTTCCGTTATAGTGGCGCACAGGTAACCATTGGGATCCAGGTTGCCGACGATTTGAGAACCGACACGCACCTCCTCTTCCGTAAAAGGCGACAGTTTCATCTGCCACATCAGGTGCTCGACAAGCGACGGACTTTCCGTCAAAACATTATCCAGGGTCGGCGCATCCCCATCAGCCCTGTCATAAGAAACACCGACCGGTCCGTAATCTTCCAGGTAATTATTCCAGTCAAACTCTTCACGGCCGTCTCCTTCGCCGGTCAGTTCCGTCGTGCGCTCAACCGCTTTGTTGTCTTCCTTTTCAATGGACTGAACATCGTCTTCGACATCCGCACACACTTCTTCCGCGCTGGTCTCGTCCGGCGTGACTTCTTCCAGCAGCGGATTTTCTTCCATCTCCTGGTTGATCGTTTCCACCAGTTCCTGACGCGACAATATCAAAAGCTTAATCGCCTGCTGAAGTTGCGGCGTCATAATGAGCTGCTGGGACAGTTTTAAGTTTTGTTTTAATTCAAAAGCCATAATGAACTGTTACATACCCGTCAAATTCTATAAACTGAAATCTTCGCCAAAATAAAACTTTTTGGCCAGGTCACTTTGCGCGATGATTTCCGGTTCTCCCTGAACAAGAATCGCTCCCTCATTGACAATATATGCCCGGTCGCAACAGGAAAGCGTTTCCCGGACATTATGATCGGAAATAATAATTCCAATCCCTTTATTTTTTAACTTTTCTATAATCTTCTGAATGTCGGCAACCGCCAGTGGATCGATGCCCGCAAAAGGTTCATCCAGCAGAATATATTTTGGCGACGTCACCAGAGCCCGCGTTATTTCCACTCTTCTTCTTTCGCCGCCGGACAGAGAATAAGCATGGTTTTTCGCCAGAGCGGTAAGATCCAGTTCACCCAGAAGTTCTTTCAGCCTCTCTCGTCTTTCATCTTCATTTATATCAAGTGTCTCCAGAATAGCCAATATATTTTCTTCGACGGTCAGCTTGCGGAAAATAGATGGTTCCTGTGGCAGATAATTCAATCCTTTTCGCGCCCGTTTATACATCGGATACCTGCTGATATCCTCACCGTCGAGAAATATTTCTCCCCCGTCCGGCTTGACCAGTCCGACAATCATATAAAAAGTGGTCGTTTTTCCGGCGCCGTTGGGTCCCAGGAGGCCGACCACTTCCCCCGGCGAAATTTCCAGATCAATCCGATTGACCACTTTTCTTTTATTATAAATTTTAACCAGTCCTTTTGCCGATAAATGACTCATCTTTCATCCGATGGCTCTAAGATCAGCCCGTTTAATCTTTTATTTTTTTATCCTGCGGGTGGATGATCGCCGTGACCCTTCCTGACTTTTCTGCATCACATTTTTGCACATCGCCCCTGTTTTCATCGAGATAAATAATGACCTTACATCCCTTGATGATATTCTTGCCTTGCTTCAAAACGGAATTCCCCGTCATAATTATTTTGGCGTCTTCCTGATAATAAACCGCTTCTTCACTCGTGGCGGAAATTTCTTTTTGAGTGACATTGACATTTCCCTTTGCCTCGATTCTCTCGAGATCCCCTGTTGTTTGGATTTCCTGTTTTCCGATTTTTTCTTTCTTTTGATTGGCGTCTTTGTAGTAAATCGTCAGCTGATCCGTTTTCAATTTAATATCACCTTGCGTGGCAACCGTATTACCCGAAAAGATGATCATCTTTTTTTCTTGAAAAGCCTCCATTTTGTCGGAGACAATCTCAATCGGTTCGGTTTTACGCAACAGGTTTTTTTTATCTAAACCGGTCTGTGCCCACGCACAGGTATTCATG
>JAKLES010000089.1 GCA_022711575.1 Deltaproteobacteria bacterium
ATGTTCTTTTCTAAAATCGCGTCTGTGGATTCGTCTTTGGTCTTATCTATCGTGATAACTGCATCTACCGACTCCAGCTTTTCAGGTATTCCTTCCAGAGTTCTATCTATCCGATACGTCTTGGAAACGATACCTCTAAAGAGCCCATCAACAGGATAAGGCTTGGTCGGAGTCTTTTCTAAGATAGTATCCACGGATTCAGGTTCTTCGCCGTCTTTCTCGATAATGGCATCGACGCGCTCCTCTACATCGAGTGTCTTTGGCCCCTCTAGGTTAAGATCCATCTCGTAGCTTTGGGTTTGAGTATGCTCATTTTCGCTACCAGGGACCAGGTTTCGCCAGTTATCGCAATAACCGCTAACCCAAACCCCTTTTGCGTAGTTGTCGTCTAAGAATACTCCGCTGAATACAGGGAGGTTCTCACCCTCAGCGACCTTTACGGCTGAAAGGTCTACTGTTGTCCAATCCTTCCCGCCGTTCTTAGAGTATTTGAAGCTCGGAATAGGGATTCCATTAGCGTCTATGGTGGTTTGAGCCGACACGATTAGCCGGCTTATGTCCGTAGATCCGAGGGTAGCGTTCTCGTAAGCCGAAAGCTGGTTAAGGTTCTCGTCTGGACTGAGGTTCTGCTGAAAGACATAGTTCCAAGTTGGAGAAATATCATCGCCGTAAGTGTTGTGATAGTCGCTCCAATACCGACCATGATAGCCATAAAAAACCCTAGACAAAAGCTTAGTCTGGCCAGGAGCCGGAACCAAGTCGTCCACTCGGACCACATAACACACATCCGTCATTAAAGGCCCTTTTACGGAGCCTACTATGATCTGTTTTACGACGAACTTTGGAGGACTGGTTGCTGTAGTAGGGAACCTGTCATAGATGACGGATTTTGGCGGGTTCCTCGGGACATCAACAAACCACCCGTCCCAGTAGTTCTTAACCACCCAACCGCCGATCCAATTCCATGTGTCGGTCCAGGTGAGGCCATAGTCTCTTGAAACGGTAATAAAGGGACCATACGCACAAAGAATCTCTCCGTTGGCCCCATCAATCGCAGGAGTTAATGGCGAACCGTAAGTCCACTTAAAGCCGTTGTCCATGATCTGGTCCATCTTTTTATACCATCGACGACCACCTACCTGAGCCTGATCGCAAACCAGAGTCCAGCTCCGGGCTTTGTTGGTGCTACGCCAGATATATCGGCCATTAGTGCAGAGAAGAATGTCTCCAGAGCCGATATTACAGAAGGCCGGAGCCGCAGAAGCTCCTGGGAGATTAGATATTTTAGTCCAGCTATCCGCTGAGCCGGCTTTCACCGACTCATAGAATCCTGTAGAGGTGTTCAGTATGATCCAGCCGGGCTTGATTAGGATCATATCGTAGATGGTTTCGCCGACGTCGGCTAAAAACACCCGCTCCCAGTCGATTCCGTAATTCCTAGAAAGATAGATAGCCCATCTGCCGTCCGTTCTCTTGGCTATGGCCAGGTGCTTTCTGCCATAAACCTGTCTGCCCTTTGCGATGTACTCTATGTCATCGGGAAACGGTTTCGACTTCCACCAGGAGGTAAAGTTCTCCGTATCAAAGGTTCCGAGGAGATAAGGTTGATTAGGTAAATAGATCAAAGCTACTGGCGTTCTAACACTCATTCCGCAATCACCACCGAAACCAGATAGGGGTAGCGTCTTTTACGCTCAAAAAGACCATCGACCATGTAAGGAAGCCTGAAGTCTTTTGTGAGTACCGAGTCTACGCTGTCGTTCTTGGTTTTATGGGCTACCAGCGTCACATCGTTATCATAGCTTTTGTCGTGGACTGTTTCTAAGAAGCCGTCTACAAGAACCGGTTTCTCAGGAACAGCTACCAGCTTGGCAACGAGACTCTGGCTTTTTTCATGAGTCGTCTCGGCATAACCGTCCAGCTCATAAGACTTAGTACCGACATCAAAGAAGTCTACGACAAGGCGATAGAGCTTCTCTTTTGGCTTTTCTAAGATGGTATCAACCTGAACCTCGTTTCGTTTTGGGCCGTAGAGGAGAACATCTAAGTCATAGGTCTTATACGGGAATGAGGTTGTCCAGGTTATTCCAGCCATAACCATGTCGTTCAGGGCCTCGGTTAAAGCTGCTAACTTGGCTTCCGCCGCCCTTATGGCCGTGTAGCTGTTCCAGGTTATCCTAAGCTCGCCAGGCCAGTAACTCGTAAGGGTAGCGGCGTTCTCCATGCCGAGGATGCTATCTATAGCCGCCCGGATCTCGGCCATGGTCCCACTCGACTTCATGACTGCAAGCCGAGCCATAAGCCGATAGCGATAGGTTATATCAGTTTCCTGATATCTCCTTCGGAGCTGTAGCATCTTCGCCCAGTAGTCGTCTAAGTCGGCACCAGAACAATGAGCCAGTTTGAGCCGGTTCCCGGTATTGGCTATGTCTTGGGCCAGCCTCTCGCAAGCCTTACCGCAGCTTATCAGAATCGCATTGATAATCGACTCTTTGAACCTCGGCCCGTTCTTGTCGAGGATTAAGACCGCATCGAGTAGGTACTGAGCGATAGCGTGATCGTTGACAAGTGTACCCGACACCAGATAGGGCTTTAAACCAATATTGCCAAGAATGGCATCTACCGACTCGGTTCTTTCGACATTTGTCTCAATGAGGGCATCTATAGGGTAGTGCTTCGGATTTTCTAACAAATCCGATTCATCGAAAATGTCGTTGTCAAACTCCATAAATCCCTCAACCAGATATCGGTTTATTCAGCTTGTAATCCAGTATCCTATGTCTCTCAGAACCTATTTGGAGATCATAAAACGTGAAGATCTCTTCTGACTGCATTTTGCCGGTACATTCAACATTCTTCAGCCCCCGAGGATCCGTCTTCTCGCATTCAGGGCACCGGGCCTGGATGGAATAGAACCCCCATTTCCCGGGAAGGTTCTCGGCTATCCTCCAAGCCCATTTCTGGAGGTGAGGCACGATCTTGATTATCTTCTGATCCTTATCCGGGGTGGCCAGGATCGTATCGATGATAGGCTTTTTCTGTAGAGCGTCACATTTTCCGCAGTACCATTGGTTCTTAGCCAGGCATCTCGGACATTCGTCTACCTCGTAATCATAAACTGCTCCACAAAACCCGCAATAGCTCACAGGATCGAGCCTAAGCATACCGAACCGGGTGAACTTGAACTCCGCCCCCGGCGGAACCTCAAACTCCAGGGGCTTAAGGCCAGATGCCTCGGCTACGTCGCCGTGTGATTTGATCTTTTCCGCCAGCTCGGGAGAGATGGGTAAAAAGAGGATTTGGGCTACAGGCCCCCCATAATCCCCTGTTTGATGATCTGACCCATCTTCCTCGAACTGAGGCATAGCTGTACCGTCGGGCCGAATCATAACCCATTGTCGCCTAAAAGTAGGTTGAGCCATACTGCTCAACCCCACTTAAAAGATATTATAGGTTACGATTACCGACTTGGGCGACTTAGCCCCGTAGGTCGCTGTAGGCACGATCTTCAGGCTTAGGACCCAGGCCTTGCTGTAGAAGTCGTCGGTATATGGGCCGCTGTCTATCAGCAGAGGCGAGTTGGCCAGGCAAGTATCGAAGTCCCGAACCTTCTCCGGCTCGTCCTTGTAGTAGGGGTGGCCGTTGGTTGGGTCGTCGATTGAGTGACCAGTTGTTCCAGGGGTTCCAGTTGCCTGAGCGTACTGGTTGCTGCCGTGAAGAACCACATCAATCGGCAAGCCGTGATCGCCAGCATCTCGGACACCCACGAACAGCCCGCCACCGTTACCGGAATCCAGGCCCCACTCAGAAGCGAAGTTCCCGTCGCAGTGGATATAGATGTCTCGAACCTGGTTGAAGTCTCCTGTGATTCCGATACAGTCGGTGGTTCTGTAAGAGTAATAGGTCTCTCCTTGGGGAGGGATCTTACAGGGGTTATTCAAGCCGGGGTCGGAATCCTGAGTACAGAATCGACCAGTCTTTCCAGCTAGGGAGTATTTAGTCCCAGCAGCGCCGTAAAGGCGATAGATAGTTGCCACTTCCGCCATAAGCTTTTTACCTCGTTCAAGTTTATTTGATAACTAAAAAATAAAAATCAAAAACAACTACAGGATAATTCTTTCGCGTGGTTTAATCCTTCCACCCGCTGACCATGGGAGGATAGGTTTAGGTTGAGCTCCCGGAGCCCAAGCCTCGAAGATTGCATCTACCAAGTAATAACCTCTGACAACCTTCTCGACATGAGCATCGATATCGTAAGG
>JAKLES010000009.1 GCA_022711575.1 Deltaproteobacteria bacterium
TAATCGCGGTCTGCCACCGTATCCATACTGTTTTTGCTGATTTCCGGGAAATTCAAAAGTTCAGCCGTGCGATGTCGATCGATCGGCAGTCCTGTTCCAGCCAGGGCTGCGGCGCCTAAAGGCATGACATTGAGTCGTTTTTTGCAGTCGTCCAGTCGTTGCTTATCTCGGGAAAACATTTCTACAAACGCCAGTAAATAGTGCGAAAGCAACACGGGCTGCGCTTTTTGCATATGGGTGTAACCAGGCATAATCGTTGATATTTCACATTTGGCCTGTTTCACCAACTGCTTTTGCAGACGTGTGATTAGCTTGCAGATGCTATCAATTTCCGCCCGCAGAAATAGCCGGACATCCAAGGCAATCTGATCGTTACGGCTGCGCGCAGTATGGAGCTTTCCACCCACTTCGCCGATACGCTGAATCAGTTCTTTTTCAATGGCCATATGAATATCTTCATCGGCTGCATCAAAGACAAACCTATCTTTTTCTATATCGTTCAGAATACTTTTTAGCCCACGAACAATGGCCGCCGCCTCCTTCCGGGAAATAATTCCCGAATCGGCCAGCATCGTCGCGTGAGCAATTGATCCTTCAATATCAAAATAATAGAGTCTTGAATCGTAATGCAAAGAACAAGTAAATTTCTCCACAGTTTTAGCCGTGGCTTCTTTAAAACGTCCCGCCCATGGTTTCTTGCTTTCTGCCATAAAGTTGTTCTCCACAAAACTAGGATTTATTTTTCAAAATATTCTGAATCCGGAGACGCAGACCGTTGAGACGGATAAATCCGGTCGCGTCCTTCTGGTTATAGACTTGATCCTTTTCAAACGTGGCGAAGGCCTCGCTATAAAGCGAGTTCGAAGATTTGCGCCCGACGACAATGCAATTGCCTTTATAAAGTTTCATCCTTGCGGTGCCGGTTACGTTTTCCTGCGTGGCATCAATGTAAGTCTGAAGCGTTTTCATCTCTGGCGAATACCAGAAACCATTATAGGCCAATTGCGCGTATTTCGGAATGAGTGAATCCCGCATCATCATCACCTCGCGATCCATCGTAATGGATTCCACTGCACGATGTGCCGCCCATAAGACAGTGCCACCGGGGGTTTCATAAACGCCACGGGATTTCATACCTACAAAACGGTTTTCCACCATGTCCACACGTCCGATGCCGTTGCCGCCGGCAATTGTATTCATGTAATCCATTAATTTTGCGGGAGACATCTTTTTGCCGTTAATAGCAACGGGATTTCCTTTTTTAAAATCAATTTCCACATAAGTGGGCTTATCTGGTGCATCTTCGGGAGACTTGGTCAGCACGAAAATATCTTCAGGGGGTTCCGCCCAAGTGTCTTCCAGAATACCACCTTCATGCGAGATATGCAGTAGATTGCGATCGGAGCTGTAGGGTTTGGCTTTTGTCAGCGTAATAGGAATTTTATATTTTTTTGCATAATCCATCATGGCTTCCCTGGAATTGAACTTCCAGTGATCATCCCGCCACGTGGCAATAATATTGATGGACGGATTTAAGGCAATGTAAGTCAGTTCAAAGCGGACCTGATCGTTGCCTTTGCCGGTGGCTCCATGAGAAACGGAATCCGCCCCCTCTATCTCCGCAATTTCAATTTGTCTTTTGGCAATCAGCGGTCGGGCCAAGGATGTGCCCAACAGATACGTCCCTTCGTAAATTGCATTGGCGCGCAGCGCAGGGAAAACAAAATCACGGGCGAATTCCTCCTGTAAGTTTTCTATATATATTTTGCTGGCGCCAGTATTGATGGCTTTTTCCTCCAAGCCCGTTAATTCTTCTTTCTGGCCCACATCGGCGGCAAAACAGATCACTTCGCACTTATACGTTTCAATCAGCCAGCGGACAATCACGGATGTATCCAATCCACCGGAATACGCCAACACAACCTTTTTAATTTTATTTGCCACGATTCTTTCCTCCTAAATCAATATTTCTAAAACGGCCTTTTGCACATGCAGGCGGTTTTCCGCTTCATCAATAACGACGGATTGAGGTCCGTCAATGACGCCTGCCGTAATTTCTTCGCCGCGATGCGCGGGTAGGCAATGCATAACGATGGCGTCCTGTTTCGCCACCCCCAAAAGTTTTTCGTTAATCTGATAATTTTTAAATATCCTTTTGCGCTCCTGAGACTCGGCTTCCTGTCCCATACTCGTCCAAACATCCGTATAGAGCACATCGGCGTTTTTTGCCGCATCAAAAGGATCGCGATAAAGATGCACATACCCTTTCCCGTCCTTCTTACTTTCCTTGAACATTCGAGCATCGGGATCGTAGCCTTCGGGACAGGCCAGCGTGAGTTCTAAAGGAAGGCACGCCGCTGCTTCGATCCAGCTGTTGGCGACATTGTTACCATCTCCGATATAAGCAACCTTAACGTCTTCATAAGATCCTTTCTTTTCCTGGATTGTAAACAAGTCCGCCAGAATCTGACAGGGATGCAGCAGATCTGTCAGACCGTTGATGACCGGAATGGACGCATATCGGGCCAGTTCTTCAACGCTTTCCTGTGCAAAGGTCCGAATCATAATTCCATTAAGGTAGCAGGACATCATTCTTGCGGAATCCGCAAGCGTTTCACCACGACCAATTTGTGTATCACGCGAATTTAAAAAAAGTGCGATGCCACCCAACTGGTACATGCCGACTTCAAATGAAATCCTCGTCCGAGTGGAAGACTTGTCAAAAATCATGCCCAGCGTCTTGCCTTTAAGAGACGCATACTCCTTGCCTTCTTTCAGCATTCTTTTGAGCCGTGCGGCCCGAAGCCAAATTTCTTCAAAATCCGTAGGTGCCATCCCGGAAAAACTCAGCAAGTCTTTTTTCATTTCCCCTCCATGACGTCATCCAGTATTGCAATCGCAGCATCGATATCACTTTGCGTAATAATCAGCGGCGGAACAAAACGAAGCGTTTTACCTCCGGTGCAGTTAATGAGCAAACCCCTTTCCTGACAAGACTTTACAATATCCGCACCCTCAATGGTCAGCGCACAGGCCAGCATCAGCCCTTTTCCCCTCACGCCGGAAATGATTGCATGCTTCGCCTTCAAGGCTTGAAGTTTTGTCAAGAAATAGTCCCCCATTTTTTGACAATTTTCTAAAATTCCCTCATCCAGCATCGTTTTCAATGTAGCTTTGGCCGCTGCCATGGCCAGCAGATTGCCTCCGAACGTGGATGCGTGATTGCCCGGACTGAAAGCTTTCGCGATCTCATGGGTCGCCAGCATCGCGCCCACTGGAAATCCATTCCCCAGAGCTTTAGCCAGCGTCATAATATCGGGCTGGATACCGGAATATTCATAAGCAAATAATTTGCCTGTCCGTCCGATGCCGGTTTGCACCTCATCGACAATCATTAAAATCTTATGCCTGTTGCAAATATTCCTGACTTGGGCCAGATACTTCTCGTCGGGAATAATCACCCCGCCTTCACCCTGGATCGGCTCCAGCATGATCCCGCAAGTTTTGGGTGTGATGGCTGATTCCAACGCCACCAGATCATTAAAAGGAGCATACGTGAAGCCTTCCAAAAGCGGCGTAAAACCGAACTGAAACTTCTCCTGCCCCGTGGCTGTGATGGTCGCCATGGTTCGGCCGTGAAAGGAATCTTTCATCGTAATGAGTTCAAATTTATCCGCGTCCAAATATTCATGAGCGTATTTTCGCGCCAGCTTGATGGCTGCTTCGTTGGCCTCCGCGCCGCTGTTGCAGAAAAAGGCTTTGTCGGCAAACGAATACTTCGTAAGCAGTGAGGCTACCTCCGCCTGCGGCTGGGTATAATACAAGTTGGAAACATGCATCAGATTTTTCAACTGTTTTCTTATCGCCTTCACCACATTCGGATGGGAATGACCCAGATTACACACAGCAATTCCCGCAACAAAATCAAGATATTCTTTGCCGCTTGCGTCCCAGAGCCTCGTGCCCTTACCTTTCGTAAGCGCAATGGGAGACCGCTTGTAAGTATTCATGATGTTTTTATCGGCCAAAGCCATGATTTTTTTTTCGTTCACGAGCAATTCTTCTTTCTGATTATAAAACGATTTCCGTACCTATCCCCTTATCTGTAAAGACTTCCAGCAGAATCGCATGTTTCAACCTTCCGTCAATAATATGGGCCTTTTTCACACCACCACGCAGTGCCTTGAGGCAGCATTTCACTTTAGGAAACATACCACCTTCCACCGTTCCGTCATCAATCAGATTCAGGGCATCCTGATTCGTCATGGTTTGAATCAGTTTTTTATCGGCATCAAGGACACCCGCAACATCCGTCAGCAAGAGCAGCTTTTCCGCTTTCAGAGCGGCAGCCACTTCACCTGCCACGACATCGGCATTGATGTTATACGTTTCACCGTGCTCGCCAATTCCCGTTGGTGCGATGACGGGAATGAAGCTGTTCTGTCCCAGAGATACGATCAGTTCGGCATTGACTGCCTTGACTTTGCCGACCAGACCAATATCAATAATCTCCGAGGGTGTGATCTTGGCTTTTTCATCATTTAAATAATATTTTTCCGCTTCAATCAGATTGCCGTCCTTACCGCTTAAGCCCACAGCTTGTCCGCCATGCTGATTGATCAGACCTACAATTTCCTTATTGACCATGCCGACCAGCACCATTTCAACAATGTCCATGGTTTCCTCATCGGTCACCCGCATGCCTTGAACAAACTTGGATTCTTTGCCCAGCTTTTTCAGAAAACTGCCGATTTGCGGACCGCCGCCGTGCACGACCACCGGATGCATGCCGATATATTTCATCATAACGACATCGCGGGCAAACTTATCTTTCAGATCTTCATCGACCATCGCATGACCGCCGTATTTGATGACAATGGTTTTGTTGTAAAATCGTCGGATATAGGGCAGCGCTTCCAATAATATATCCGCCCGTTCCATTGAACTTTGAATATGCTCCATGTCGATCTCCGTTATAAAATATACCTGCTCAAATCTTCGTCCTCGACGATATTGTCGAGCTTTTCTTCCACGTATTTGGCGTCAATGACAATTTTCTTTTCCTTCATATCCGGCGCATCAAAGGAGATATCCTCCAGGAGCGTCTCCATGATGGTGTAGAGCCTGCGAGCTCCGATATTTTCCGTTCGTTCGTTGACGATTGTGGCCACTTCAGCAATCTGTTCCACTGCATCATCTGTAAACGAAAGTTTAATGTCTTCCGTGGCCATCATTTCCGTATATTGCTTGATCAACGCGTTATTCGGCTCAGTTAAAATCCTGACAAACTCTTCCTTGCCCAGTGAATCAAGCTCCACGCGGATGGGGAAACGCCCTTGCAGCTCCGGGATCAGATCGGATGGTTTTGTGCCGCTAAAAGCTCCTGCCGCAATAAACAGGATATGATCGGTCTTCACCATACCATAGCGTGTATTGACATTCGATCCTTCGACAATTGGTAGCAAATCCCTCTGGACGCCTTCACGAGACACATCCGGGCCATGCTGCGAATCCCCACCGACAATCTTATCGATTTCATCCAGAAAAATGATACCCGACTGCTCCACACGATCCAATGCCGTTTTGGTGACCTTGTCCATGTCAATTAATTTCTGAGCCTCTTCTGCGGCCATGATCTCCAAGGCTTCCGGCACTTTGACGTTTCTCCGTTTCTTCTTCTGCGGCATCATATTGCCCAGCATATCTTTCAGGTTGAGCCCCATATCCTCCATGCCGGCGGCAGAAAATATTTCAATCATGGGACCACTTTTTGGTTCGGCAACCTCCAGTTCCACTATTCGCTCATCAAGTTTTCCGTCGCGAAGCAATTTGCGCAATTTTTCCCGTGTCGCATCCTGCTTCTTGATTTGGTCATCGGTCAGTGGAAGATCGATTTGTTCGTGATCGGAATCCGTTAGCATGTCACCCACATTCTTTTCTACAGGACGCGGCGGCAGTAATAAATCGAGAAGGCGCTCTTCAGCGATTTCGGCAGCCTTAGCCTGGACATTTTCCTGTTCTTCAGCCTTAAGCATGTTAATGGATAACTCGACCAGATCGCGAACCATCGATTCTACATCGCGTCCTACATAACCAACTTCCGTAAATTTCGACGCTTCCACTTTCAGGAACGGAGAATTATCCAGCTTTGCGAGCCTTCGGGCAATTTCCGTTTTACCGACGCCCGTGGGTCCTATCATAATAATATTTTTCGGCGATATTTCATCCGCCAGTTCTTCCGATACATTCTGTCTACGCCAACGGTTGCGCAACGCAATAGCCACAGCTCTTTTTGCGTCACCCTGGCCGATGATATGCCTATCTAATCTTTCCACTATCTCACGGGGTGTTAACCCTGAATTATTCATTTTTTCAATATACTCCTTATTTTTTGCTCTTTTTGACTTCTTTGGGCTTTTCTTCGCTGCAATCAATTTCTTCAATCGTAATGTGATCATTCGTGTAAATACAAATCTCCGAGGCGATTTTCATCGATTCCTTGGCGATTTCCGTGGCGGATAGATTACTATGTTTCACCAGCGCGCGCGCCGCCGCCTGAGCAAAAGCGCCTCCTGATCCGATGGCCATCACTTCATCATCGGATTCTATGACGTCGCCGTTTCCGGAAATAATCAGAGAATAATCGCGGCTAACCGCTATCATCAGGGCTTCTAGATGCCTTAATACTCGATCGGTGCGCCAGTCCTTGGTTAATTCTACTGCCGCACGTAACAAGTTACCGTTGTATTGCTCCAGTTTCTGATCAAAGCGATCAAACAGCGTGAAGGCGTCGGCGGTTGCTCCAGCAAACCCGACAATCACTTCATTATTGTAAAGTCGGCGCACTTTGCGAGCACCGTGTTTTAGAATCGTCGTATCCAGCGTTACCTGACCGTCGCCAGCCACGGTAATTTTATCGTCTTTCTTAATGGCCAGTATCGTGGTGCCTCTAATATGCATGTGTTCTCCTTTACCGCTTCGCCCTTGGATGGGCTTTATCGTAAACTTCCATCAGCCGGTTGATATTGACCGCCGTGTACTTCTGAGTCGTGGAAAGACTCTCATGTCCCAGCATTTCCTGAATCGATCGTAAATCTGCTCCTGCTGAGAGCAAATGCGTGGCGAAACTGTGCCGGAGTGCGTGCGGGCTAATTTTGCGTCCGATGCCGCTTTTAACAGTGGCCGCATCCACAATACGGGCAATGCTTCTAGTGGTGATTCTTTTACCGCGCGAGTTCAAAAAAAGTGCTCCGCTGAATAAATCAGCGGAATGTTCTTTTCTCAAATCTTCCGTCGCAGACAGATATTTTCGGATCGCTTCCAACGCCGGCGCTCCTACCGGTACAATTCTCTCTTTCTTTCCTTTTCCGCGCAGTTTGACCAGCGCTGCATTAAAATTCACATCTTCCGTATCCAACCCGGCCAGTTCAGCCAAACGCAACCCGGAAGAATAGAATAACTCCAGCATAGCCTGATCGCGCAGATCAGATGCGGAGTTATTTCCCTGAGAGGCGTTTAAAAGCTCAAAAACTTCATCAACGGACAGAAAAACCGGCATGTATTTTTCCATCTTTGGTGTTTGGACGCCCTGAGCCGGATTACTCTTAATAATTCCCTCGCGCAACAAATACTTATAAAACGCCCGGAGGGAAGATACCTTGCGATTGATGGATACTTTTTTCAGTTTCCGGCCATGCAGGTAAGTCAGATATGTCCGCATGGTTTCTGTCTGCACATCCAATATCTTTTTATGTGCTGATAGGTTTTCCCGGCTTGTCAGGAATTCGCCAAACTCCTTTACATCCCTCAGATAGGCCATTCGGGTATGTTCCGATACATTACGCTGTACATCTAGAAATGTTCGAAAATCCGCAAGGATGTTTATCATTTTCACATCTTGTATTTCCCGAAATCTTCGGCGGACAAATTTTCCAGAAATTCTTTTATTTTGTCTTCCTTAAATTTATCAATATCGGTAAGCTTCATTCCGAAATCAATATTGCGGGATTTCTCCAGCACGTTCTCTTCCACAAAGATAGACGTCTGAGCGCGCAGAGCAAGCGCGATAGCGTCACTCGGTCGCGCATCGATGACGTAAGTTTTACCTTCCCTGGTTAAATACACGCTGGCAAAAAAAGTATTGTTGCGGATATCGATAATTTCGATACGATTGATTGTGGCATCCAGCGCTTTGATGCAATCGTATAACAAGTCATGGGTCATCGGTCGGGAAAAGACAACATGCTCCAATTCCATGGCAATGGCGCTGGCTTCAAATAAACCAATCCAGATCGGAATGGCCTTATTATCCTGCATGTCTTTTAAGATGACAATGGGTGTATTGGTGATCGGATCGATGGTCAATCCGGATACCTTCATCTCCAGCAACATCCCAAACCTCCTTCAGCGATCAATCATTTTCCCTCGCAGCGAATGCAAATACCCGCGCGTAATTTCTACATTAACCAGTTTGCCGATTAATTCTGGCCCGCCTTTAAAATTTACTATTTTCCAGGAACGCGTGCGCCCCATCATATCCTGTTCAGAGTTTTTGCTTCGGCCCTCCACCAGCAATTCCTGGACACTTTCTTCCAGCTCCGTGTTTTTTTCCTGCGTGTGTCTGTCCTGCAGCGCCTGTAATTCTTTAAGCCTTTGTCTTTTTTCAGTTTCCGTCACTTTTCCTTGCAACTTCTGGGCAGCTGTTCCTTTACGTTCAGAATACTTAAACGAAAATACTGAATCAAACCTGATTTTTTCCATCATGTCAATGGTTTCTTGATAGTCTTTTTGTGTTTCTCCCGGAAAACCGACAATGATGTCTGACGTTATGCTGATTTTTGGACAACTACTACGTAAACGATCAATTTTCCGAAGATATTCCTCTGTTGAGTATCCGCGATTCATCAACTTTAAAATACTGTTGGAACCCGACTGCACAGGCAGATGGATATGTTCGCATAATTTAGGCACTCTGCTAAAACAATCAATCAGCTCATCGGATAAATCTTTGGGATGCGATGTGGTAAAGCGGATTCTGTCAATACCATCGATGTCACTAATTTTTTTTATCAAAGAAACAAAATTGCTTCCGTGTTTTAAATTTTTTCCGTATGAATTAACATTTTGACCCAAAAGCGTCACTTCCTTGACGCCACACCGTGACAGTTTCTGAATTTCATCAAGAATATCCCCCGGCGTCCGGCTCATTTCCGGCCCTCGCAGGTACGGTACGACGCAGTATGCACAATAGTTATCACACCCCTGCATAATTGACACGAAGGCGCACAACGATCCCTCTGAAGGCGGTACAAAAATGTTCAGTGAATAAATTTTTGAAGAAAAATCGATTCGGGTGATCTTCTTTCTCTCTTTTTGAATGTCTGTAATCATCTCCGGTAGCCGGTGGATATTATGCGTGCCGAAAACCAAATCAACATTTTTCACACGGCTATGGACTTTCACGCCCAGATGCTGTGCCAGACAACCTGCAAAGCCAATAATCAGATTTGGATTTTTCTCTTTTAACTTCATCAGACGCCCCAGTTCACTGAAAGCCTTTTGCTCAGCTTTTTCGCGAATCGAACAGGTGTTGATCAGAATTAGATCCGCTTTTTGTGAATTCTCCACGAGTTTATATCCGATATCGGCAAGCAGAACAGCCATCTGTTCGGAGTCATGCACATTCATCTGACATCCGAAAGTTTCAATGTATAAATACTTGTTTTTCATTCTTATCCAATTGGCATCCTGTTAAAAGCATTAATATTTCACCGAGAGTTAGTCAATAGATTTTTGGTCATGTCAATACCTTCCACACAGACCCCCGGAAAGAAAAAGGGGTTACCAGCAATGCTGTTACCCCCTTTATTTTAATTGGTCGGGGCGGAGTGATTTGAACACTCGACATCTTGGTCCCAAACCAAGCGCGCTACCAGGCTGCGCTACGCCCCGACTTTTTTTGTTTTTATATCTTTATTCAGATGGCTTTTCAGTTTTGCAAAAGCCTGTCCGCGGTGACTGATCGTATTTTTTATATCTGCCGGCAATTCCGCTGCTGTCTTATTCCACTCGGTTGAAAGAAAGATCGGATCATAACCAAAACCGTTTGTTCCCCGCCGCTCACCAATGATCAGTCCGCGCCACCGTGCTTCAAAAGACTGATAATGGCCGTCTGGATGATACAGCACCAAAGCGCAAAAGAAAGAAGCTGTTCTTTTCTCCTGGGGTACATCTTTTAATTTGTCCAGAAGTTTGGCGTTATTTTCTTCGTCTGTCGCACCTTCACCTGCATAGCGGGCAGAATAAACTCCGGGGTCTCCTCCGAGAAAATCCACCTGAAGTCCGGAATCATCAGCCAAGACTATTTCACCCGTATATTCTGAAATAATTTTTGCTTTTTTTAAAGCATTTTCCAAGTAGGTTTTACCATCTTCTATGATTTCCGGCAAGAATTCAAAATGATTCAGGGACAATAAAGCTATATCCGTTGAACCAAGCATTTCATTTATTTCTCTAACCTTCCCTTCATTTTTTGTCGCAAAAACGATTTTCATTGTCGCCAGTCGCCTAGGATTTCCTTCTGGCGGGCAATAATTTCGGAAATGCCTGTGGCAGCCAGGGATGTCATCTCATCGAGTTGATTCTTGCCAAACGGAACATGTTCGGCAGTACCCTGCACTTCAATAAACAAGCCGGCGCCGGTCATTACAAAATTCATATCCACATCCGCCTGCGAATCTTCTTCATATGCCAAATCCAACAACACCTGATTTTGCACGATGCCGACGCTGACGGCTGAAACAAAATCCGCAACGGGAATTTCCTGGATCAGACCCTGCTGCTTCATGTTTTTAAACAGATCAACCAAGGCCACAAAAGCGCCGGTAATCGATGCGGTTCTGGTTCCACCATCCGCCTGAATAACATCGCAATCAATATAGATGGTTCTTTCGCCGAAAGCCGTTAAATCCGTCACGGCTCGGAGCGATCTACCGATCAATCTTTGTATTTCATGTGTCCTGCCTCCCAGTTTGCCACGCGCGGATTCGCGCGCCGAACGGGTTGGCGTAGCCATGGGCAGCATGGAATACTCCGCAGTCAGCCAACCCTTGCCGGTATTCTTTAAGAAGGGAGCTGTTTTTTCCTCCAGCGATGCCGCGCACAATACTTTCGTGTTACCAAATTCAACCATCACAGAACCCGAAACATTCCGCAAATACTGGTTAGTAATACGGATGGCACGAAGTTCGTCATTTTTTCTATTCTTGTTTCTCTTGAACACAGGACTCCTAAAAGAAGGATTTGATGCTCTTGGCCAGGGCTTTGGCTATCAATGTTTGTGTTTTAGCGGATGCGAGCTTTTTCTTGTCGTCGGGATTTGTTACAAAACCAAGTTCGACAACCAGTACCGGGATGGACAATCCTTCCGCCAGCGGCACACCGGCTTCCCGAAGTCCTCTGCCCTTGCGTGGAAATAAGCTGTCGAGATTGCTTTGAACCAAATGTGCTAGCTTTACGGTGTCATTTAGATGTTTAGGGGTCGCAACTGACCCTTGAGAAGCCTTCTTCGATATGTCAACATCTTTAAACCCCGGGTAGTAGAGTTCAAATCCCGATGCGTTTCTGCCGAACCCGCCATTGGCATGCAGGCTTAAAACCAGTGCGGGGTTTTGTTTTATGATAATTTTTTTTCTTTCATCCCCAGACAAAGTCTTATCCGAATTTCTGGTTAGAACTACTTCTATATTACCTCTTTCCGCCATTTCCTTCTGCAGAGCGAAAGCAATAGCCAGTGTTAAATCCTTCTCGGCAATCTTGTCGATGCTGAGAACGCCGGTATCTTCTCCGCCATGCGCCGGATCAATGACCACAATGTGTTTTACCGTCTCAGCATAGATCGAAAACCCGGGAAGGCACAGCATCAGAACGGAAAAAAAGACGACCGTATATTTTCGCCATTTATCAAACATCATTTCACCTATTGAAAATGTTATCTTCTGCACACATACAGGTTGCGCCTGATTATAGCAGAGTGGATTTTTTGTCAACAAACAAATGGAATTTCACATGATGATCAAGCTTTGCGTATCCTTTCAATGGAACGGACGATTTTTAATTGCCGAATGGCAGAAAAGATGGAATTAAGCTGCTGCGTATCATAGACATCAATGATGAATATGCAATTGGCGATCATATCCGTCGTCTCGATCTGGGCATAACTGATGTTGATATCAAATGAAGTAATAACCGAGCTCACTTCCGTTAAAACCCCCTTACGGTCGCTACAGACAACCTTAATGTGCACGGGGTAGGCATGTTTCTGCCGGACATCCCAATTAACCTCTACAATTCTTTCAGCATCGAGTCTTTTCAGATGCGGGCAGTTTTGTGTGTGAACCGTAATGCCGCGCCCGCGGGAGATATACCCGGAGATTTCATCTCCGGGTATCGGATTACAGCATTTGGCAAACTTCACCATGACATCGTCGATACCCGTAAGGCTGATACCGAGAGAAGGAGAGTCAGCGGACTTTTTCTTTTCTTTCTCCGGAAGCTTTTCAACTTCTTTCGGCGATTCCTGAACCAGAAAGTGATTAACCACCTGCCTGGGTGAAATGCGCCCGTAACCCACTTGTGAAATCAGATCATCCAAAGTTGACAACGAATACTCCGTCAGGATTTTCTTAATCTCGTCTGATTTAATACAGGTTGCAAATTTCAAGTTGTTTCTCTTGAATTCTTTTTCCAGTAAATCCTTCCCCAGCAATAGTGAACTGTTTTTTTCCTCAAGATTAATCCAGTTGCGAATCTTGGAAATCGCCCGCGAGGTCACCACGTATTTTAACCAGTCTTTACTGGGGTGGTGACCGGTTTGCGTAATGATTTCTACCTGGTCGCCATTTTGCAGCTGGTAACGCAACGGTACAATATTACGATTCACCTTGGCACCAGTACACTTATGTCCGACATCGGTGTGAATGCTATAGGCAAAATCAATAGGTGTCGCTCCTTTGGGAAACGATTTTACATCGCCATGCGGGGTAAAAACATAAACTTCTTCCGGAAACAGCGCCAACTTCAGATTGGACATGAATTCTTTCGGATTCTTGATTTCCTGCTGAATTTCCAGGGCTTCCCGCAGCTTTTTGATCTGATTGTCTTCGTTGTTCTGGAACGCCCGTCCTTCTTTATAGCGCCAGTGAGCGGCAATGCCTTTTTCCGCCCATTCATGCATGGCCCTCGTCCGAATTTGGATTTCAACTCTTTCACCGTAGGGACCGATCACCGCCGTATGCAGGGATTGATAGTTATTCGCCTTAGGCATGGCGATATAGTCTTTGAAGCGGCCTGGAACCGGCTTCCATAAGGCATGCACGATGCTAAGCGCTTCGTAACAGGTTTTATCCATGTCCGAATCCAAGATAATACGAAAAGCAATAACGTCATACACTTCATCAAAATTGATATGCTGCTCATGCATTTTCTTATAAATACCGTATAAATGTTTCGCTCTACCCTCCACTTCCCCTTGAATGGATACTTTTCCCAGCTCTTTAAAAATGATGGCTTTCACTTCTTCCGTATATCGGTTTCGCGACTCCTGAGATTTGGCAACACGAGTGGCTATTTCCTTGAAGGCGTCAGGTGAGATATACTGAAAAGCCATATCTTCCAGTTCCATTTTCATCCAGTTAATGCCCAGACGATTCGCCAGTGGCGCATAGACATCCATCGTCTCACGTGCAATATAAATCCTTCTTTCGGGTGTCTGATACTGAAGCGTTCTCATATTGTGAATGCGGTCGGCTAGCCGAACCAGGAGGATACGGATATCAGCGGACATTGCCAGAATCATTTTACGAAAATTTTCAGCCTGTCTTTCTTCCTGTGAACCGAACGAAATGCGGCTGAGTTTGGTCAGACCACTCACCAGAAAAGTGACATCTTTACCGAATTCCTGATCGATTTGTTCTTTGGTGGTAAGGGTATCCTCAATTGTGTCGTGCAGAAGTCCGCTGATGATTGTTGCCGAATCCATTTTCATATCAACTAGGATACCGGCTACTTCCATAGGATGTGTGAGATAGGGTTCCCCTGATAAACGCACTTGCCCCTGATGGACCGTGGCTGAATAGATATAGGCCTTTTGAATCATCTCCAGTTCGTCGGCTGCCAGATACGTTTGAGCCTTATCCAGAATATCATTTATTCTTAACATGAAAATTCCCGGTCCAACACACGGCCATCAACTAGCCTCTTTCAATGCCGAAACAATTATGTTTCGAACTTCCGCCACAACATCCCCGGTGGCATAAAGCCTGCTCTCGCCGGTCTTCCGAATTTTCAACTCGACGTGACCCTGCGCGAGATTCTTAGGTCCTACAACGATCCGCAATGGAATACCGATCAGATCAGCATCCTTGAACTTCACACCCGCTCTTTCATCGCGATCATCCAGGATCACTTCCTCACCACAGGCTACCAATTCGGAATAAATTTTTTCCGACGCTTTCATCACATTCTTCTCGTTGATATTGACAGGCGTAATGATGATCGAATAGGGCGCCAGCGACATCGGCCAGATAATGCCGTTGTCATCAAAATTCTGTTCAATACAGGCGGCCACGGTCCTGCCGATACCGATGCCGTAGCAGCCCATAATCATGGTTTTTTCCTTACCGTCCTTATCCAGATAAACGGCTTTCATGGCTTTGCTGTACTTGGTCCCCAGTTTAAAAATATGACCGACTTCAATGCCGCGGACAAACTTGATAGCGCCCGTACAACGGGGACAGTCATCACCGAGTTCTGAAACGCGCAGATCAGCAAAAGAGTCAACTTGAAAATCGCGCCCGATATTCACGTTTTTCAGATGATAATCTTCTTTGTTGGCACCGGTAACCATGTTAACCAGATTCATAATGGAATAATCGGCTATCACTTTGGATTTAATTCCAACTACTCCGGCAAACCCTCTTGGCGCGCCAGTCGCTTTCATAATCATTTCGTCATCGGCTAATTCTACTTCGGCTGCACTCAGATAATTCTTCACCTTGATTTCATTGACCTCCTGATCGCCGCGGATCAGGATAGCGCAAGGCTTGCCATCCGCATTGAAAATAAGCGTTTTGACAATCTGTTTGGGCGAAACATTCAGGAAAGAACTGACTTCCTCAATAGTGCGCATATTCGGCGTTTCAATGCTCTCCATGGGGAGCCATTCTTTTTCCGATATAGCCATCTTCTCCGGCCTGGCGATTTCAGCCTTTTCAAGGTTGGCTGCGTAGTTGCATTTTTCACAGAAAACAATGGCGTCCTCGCCCGATTCAGCCATCACCATGAATTCATGAGAAAAACTTCCACCAATGCTGCCGGAATCCGCCTCCACCGGACGGTACTTCAAGCCGCAGCGTCGGAAAATATTATTGTAGGCGGTAAACATCTTCTCATAGCTTTTTTCCGCACCCGCTTCGTCCGCGTCAAAACTGTAGGCGTCTTTCATACCGAATTCGCGGCATCGCATGACACCGAAACGGGGACGCATCTCATCACGGAATTTTGTCTGAATTTGATAAAGATTGAGCGGCAGTTGTCGATAGGTTTTAATATCATGGCGCACAAGATCCGTGATGACCTCTTCGTGGGTCGGCCCCAGGCAGTAGTCTCGTTCATTGCGGTCGCGAAATCTTAAAAGTTCCTTGCCGTAGTAAGTCCAACGACCTGACTCCTGCCAAAGTTCCGCGGGCTGCACGATTGGAAGATGAAGCTCCTGTGCTCCGGCTTTATTCATTTCCTCACGAATAATCTGTTCCACTTTTCGAATTACACGATAACCCAACGGCAGATAAGAGTAGATGCCACTGGTTAGTTTTCGAATCATTCCCGCCCTAATCATGAGCTGATTGCTGACAATCTCCGCGTCGGAAGGAATCTCCCTTCCTGTAGGCAGGTGCATTTCCGAGTAACGCATTGAACCTCCTTATTTTTCGTTGTCCAGGGATTTTATTTCTTCGAGCAAAACCGGGACAAAATCCTTTTCTTCAACTTTTTTATAGGCTACGCCTTTTTTAAATATCATACCAAATCCGCTTCCGCCCGCAATGCCGATATCCGCTTCTGCGGCTTCACCAGGACCATTCACCACACAGCCCATCAGGGCCACTTTGATATATGCTTTTCTGCCGGTCAGCGCTTTATTGATCTTTTCCGTTAATGCTAAAAGATCAATCTGACATCTCCCGCAGGTGGGGCAGGCAATAATTTCCGGCCCGACTTTACGAATTTTCAAAGCCCGCAGAATCCCATAGGCAATGGGAATTTCCTGTAACGGATCACCTGTGACCGAAACACGTATGGTATCCCCTATTCCGTCATAAAGCAGTGTACCAATACCTAGAGCTGATTTGGTTGCCGCGTCAATCAGCGTTCCCGCTTCCGTAACACCCAGGTGCAGAGGATAATCTGTTTTATCAGCAATCATCCGGTAGGCTTCAATCATCATTGGCACATCGGATGATTTGAGTGAAAGTTTAATTAAATCAAATCCCAGGTCTTCAAACATTTCGATATTCCGCAAAGCGCTGACACAAAGGGCTTCCGCGTTCACACCGCCACATTCCAAAATCAGATCCTTCTGCAATGAACCGGCATTCACACCGATGCGGATGACGGTTTGACGTTCTTTGGCTGTTCGGACAATCTCGGCTATTTTGTTTTTAGGTATATTGCCGGGGTTGATCCTGATGCCGTCCGCACCGTTTTTGATGGCGTTAATGGCCAATTGATAGTGAAAGTGAATATCGGCAATCAGCGGAATTTTTATGTTCTTTTTAATTGCCGGTATTGCCAGAACGGCTTCCTCGTCCGGCACGGCTATGCGTACAACTTCACAACCGGTTTCCTGTAATAAGTTGATCTGATTAATCGTTGCCGCAACATTCCGTGTATCCGTGTTGGTCATGGATTGGACAACGACGGGCGCATTCCCCCCTATTTTAACGGATCCGACATAAATGCCTCTTGATTTTCTTCTCTTCCCAAAGTCGTTATCCATAGGGCTAAACTCTTTTTTTATTTTGAGAATTTATAACATGTGTATGCATGCTGGGCAATGGCTAATTTGCGGACACGCACATTTTATTCTTCCCGAAACTAAAAAACGGTAGTTGCAGATGCGTCTTTGATGAACGCCACTGTCAACTGCCGTCTTTTAAATTTAAGTCACCAGAATTTTCTTAATTCATTTTCCGAGCCAGCAATGCAGACAAAGCTGATCCTCAGGCAGACTGATTGCCGCGATCATGTCTTCGATGGCCATATATTTAAGAGACGTCACGTTTAAATCGCGCCGAATCCAATCAATCATTTTTGCGTGCTTGGCCGATGTCGTGTCGAGATAATCGGATGGATCTTCAACGCTTCTCCCTTCCAGTGCGCGCATTGCTTTGTGGCATGCCAGTTCTGCAGTTGTTCTGGTTGAAGACGCATAAATACAGGGGAACATTAGAGGCGGACAGGCGGGGCGAATATGAATTTCCTTTGCACCGTTATCCCACAATTTTTTGACCGTTAAATTTTTCAACTGGGTGCCGCGAACGATGGAGTCATCGCAGATAATCATCCGGTTGCCGTTGATGACTTGCCGCACCGCACTGAGTTTCATGGTTGCAACCAAGTCACGAATTTCCTGAGTGGGCGGGGTATAACTTCGTCCATATCCGGGCGTGTATTTCACCAGAGGTCTCCGGTAAGGAATGCCGGATTCCATGGCATAGCCGATGGCATGGCCGACCCCGGAATCAGGAACGCCAGCTACAAAGTCAGCCTGAACGTTGTCCCGCTTGGCTAGATAGCTGCCGCATCGCTCTCTGGTTCTTTCCACACTGATGCCGTCGTATATGGATGAAGGGGAACCTGTATAAATCCACAAAAAGGAACAGATTTTTTTCTGGTTTCCTTCCGGCTTAAGCTGCTTGATTCCGTCGGAAGAAAGCAAGACAATTTCCCCCGGTCCCAGGAACCTGTACAACTCATAACCAAGATTCTCAAAAGAGCTTGCTTCAGTGGCTACGACATATGAATTTCTGTTTTTATCCTTGCTTTGACCCAGCGCCAAAGGAAAGCGACCAACCTTGTCCCGAGCCGCATAAATACCATCCGGTGTGAGGACTAACACACAAATAGACCCTTCAATAATGCCGCGCATAGATGCGATGCCTTCGATAATATTATCTCCGCGGTTGATCAGGGAAGCAACAATTTCCGCGTTATTAATCCCGCCTCCGGTCATCTCCGTAAATGAGGCTCCTTCGTTGAGAAGCTCGCCGACCAGTTCACTTTTATTGGTAATCAGACCGGTGGCCACCACTGCATAAATGCCAAACTTGGAACGAAAAATCAGCGGTTGCGGAGACTCATCATCAATAGAGCCGATTCCGAAGTACCCCTCCATCTTTTTGTAATCATCAACAAATCGTGATTTAAATTGCGCCTGGGATATGCCGTGAATCGTGTTGTAGAATCCTTTAGAGCCAAACACGGCCATACCGCCGTGTTCCGTTCCCAGATGAGAATGATAATCCGTCCCGTAAAAGAGTGCCTGAACACAACTATCTTGTGTGACAACTCCGAAAAGACCTCCCATTTTTTACCTTCCTGTGGCCTACTTCCCGTTATTTTTAATATTAAATTTTTCCATTAGTTTCTGATGGACATTTTCCGGCACAAGCCCCCTGACTGATCCTCCCAGGCTGGCAACTTCCTTAATGAGTTTGGAACTGGTGTAAAACCATCGAAAGCCACTCATGAGGAAGACCGTTTCAACATTTTTTGTCTGGCGACGGTTAATGAGTGCCATCTGAAATTCATATTCAAAATCAGAAAGAGCGCGCATGCCCCGTAAGATCGTGCTAGCGCCTGAATGCTTGAGATAGTCAATCAGCAGACCATCATGAAAATCCACTCGAATGCCCTTGCAGTCTTGAAATATTTCGCGGATGAACTGGCACCGCTCTTCTACTGAAAATAAGAATGATTTATTCGGATTATAGGCGACAAGAACAATGATTTCGTCGAAAATTCTGCTGCCTCTTTTAATAATATCAACATGACCGTTGGTAATGGGATCAAACGAGCCCGGGTAAATCGCAATTTTGTTTTCGAATTTCTCTTGCATCATACATTTCCCATCCTTATAAAAGTCAACAGATTGTCTCCATACTTTCTCTGGTCCATCACAAACCATTGATTCGTTAACGATGTCAGTTGTTCTCTGACAGAATGTTGAAGAATAATAGTCCCCTCTTCTTGTAAAACAGGGTATTCATTTAATCCCTTGAGCGTTCCTCCGATCAATCCCTGGTTGTAGGGAGGATCGGCAAATACCACATTAAACCTGCATTTTCTTCGGTAAAGATCACGTAAGGCCGATTGAATATCGGCGTGGATGATCTGGCATTTCTCTGAATAACCACATAATAAAATATTTTCGTGGATAACGCCGACAAGCGCTTTGCTTTTTTCAACAAAAGTTACATTTTTCGCCTTACGACTTAAGGCCTCCAATCCTACAGAGCCAGAACCCGCGAATAAATCAAGAAATGATTGATCCGCCGGTAATCTTAATACATTAAAAAGAGCTTCCCTTAAAAAATCGGTTGTTGGTCTTTGATTTGACCGGGAAGGAAAATTCAGCGTCCTTCCTTTTGCTTCACCTCCGGAAATTCTCATAATTTACTTTGAAATTAGAACATTATCCTGATTTACGATGCTTGTTTAGGTTCATCAATATTTAAGTCTTTTTTACGTAATTTCTGAATGAATTTAAGGACCCACCACAGAGGTCCAGAAATGGCGTAGCCCAAAATAATGACAAAAGCCATAATTTCCGGTTTGTAATAAAAGATTAAAAAAATACCTATGGCAATCAGTAAAATTTTAAAAGGTATCCGCGAGCGGAGATTCATTTTCTTAAAGCTGTAATATTTAATGTTACTGACCATCAGAAGAGCCAAAATCACAACCAGAATCAAAATGCAGTAATAAGGATTATGAAATGTTCCTTCAAAACCGATGTGATCAAAAAAAATCACTGTCGTGGCAATGACACAAGCAGCGGCAGGAATGGGCAGTCCATTGAAATATTTGCTGTCGATCAGACCGATTTGGATGTTAAAACGCGCCAGACGCAGCGCACCACAGGCTAGGAATAGAAAACCGGCCATCCAACCCAGCTTACCGTCAAAAAACATGGCCCAAGTATATGCCAGCAGTGATGGCGCAACACCGAAAGCAATCAGATCTGCCAGAGAATCATATTCCGCGCCGAATTTACTGGTGGTATTTGTTATCCGCGCGATTCTGCCATCTACACCGTCAAAAACAAGAGAGACTAATATGGCGATTGCGGCCAGAAAATACTTTCCTTGAATAGACGCAATGATCGAATAAAACCCCATAAACAAACTGGCTGTCGTAAAAAGATTCGGCAGAATATAAATGCCTTTTTTAAGACGCGTCTGTCTAATGTTCGGTTGTTGATTCATGAGAGGAACCCTAAAGTTGTTTGTCCAGCCCGGACTTTGTCGTTTAATTTAACAACAATTCGGGAATCGGAAGGTAAGAAAACTTCAACGCGAGAACCGAAGCGGATCAGACCGAATCTCTCGCCTTTTCTGATAATCGCCTCTTCACGGGTCCAGCAAACAATTCTCCTGGCGATAAGTCCTGCAATTTGCACCACCCAAATCGCACGTCCATCATTGGTACGAATCATAATTTCATTGCGTTCATTTTCCTCTGAGGCCTTATCCAGATTGGCCGACAGGAATTTGCCTTCATGATAGTGAATCTTTTCGATCGTCCCTTCATACGGAGCGCGATTCACATGAACATTAAATACATTCATAAAAATACTTATTTTTTTAAACCGGCCTGCAATGCTGTCTTGAACATCGACTTCTTCTATTTTAATAATTTTGCCGTCGGCAGGACAAATGACCAATTTATCGTCATCTTGAAAATGTCTTTCCGGGTTGCGAAAAAAACAGATCATGAAAACACTCATAGCGGCTAAAACAGCTGCTAGCCAGATAACGCCGACAAAAGCTGCAAGAACAGTTAGGACCAGGGAAAAGATGATAAAGGGAAAACCTTCGTAAGCGATAATACCATTATGTTTCATATAGTATTTTATCTTTCCTCAAATGAGGTTTTGTTGATATATGAATTGAGTGTTCTTGTCAATAGATCTTTGCCGGATGGATTCATGACTATCAACTTGACAGGATAGTCAAATAACATATATAAACAAAAAAATTCAGGAGGGCGGAAGATGGCGACGAAAGTAAAAATCTATACGTTGAGTACGTGTAGTCATTGCAAAGCGGCTAAAAAGTTTTTAAATGAAAACAATGTCATTTTTGACGCAACTGACGTCGATTTACTGCAAGGCGCAGATAGAGAAACCGTATTAAAAGAAGTCGTTCAATACAACCCGCAGCGTTCTTTCCCGACCATCATCATTGGTGGCAAAATTATTATCGGTTTTAAAGAAAGTGACATCAAGGAGGCACTCGGACTTTAATGACGCCTGCCGAACTTTATGATCTCTTAAAAAAAGCCCAGGAACCCAAAGGTTATTTTTTTAACAAAAATAAGGTCTGGGTCTTATCCATTTTGCAGGATCTCTTAGTCAACAAGGATCGCTACGGCTATACATCCTGCCCCTGCCGTCTTTCATCAGGCAATCGTGAAAATGATCGTGACATCATTTGCCCCTGCGTATACAGAACTGAGGATGTTCAAGAATACGGAAGCTGCTACTGTAATTTATATGTTAGCAAAGAATGGAATAACGATACGATACCTCACAGGTACGTCCCGGAAAGAAGACCACCCGATAAGACATTTTTATAAATTTACTTTTTCCTTACTCAGACAAATGAATACGGATCGCTTTACTATCCCCCGGCATCTGGCGGAAAATATTTTATCTAAATTGTTGACAAACAACTCAAGTAACAATAAGTTACCCAATATTTAATTTTAGCGAAGGGATCATGTTAATGATTAATATATATATCTGTAAGAAAAAAGGGATTTTAATTTCCGAAATATGTACGGATACAACTTGTGAGTGGCGTCTGAAAAACGAAGCGTTTTTAAACTGCACCTGGGTTGCCTGTAATTATGGACCTTTTACCCTGGAAGAAGTAGGCGACATGATGGGGGTAACCCGGGAACGAATTCGTCAGATTGAAGCCAAGGCTCTTAAAAAGCTCCAGCACAAAAAAAGAAGAGATCAACTCAAGGATTTTGCCTCGCCGGGCAATGACTGGGACAACCTGTAAAATGTTATTTCTGCTTTTTTTTGCGCAACTTTTCCAAAAAAAGCACTTCGTTCATATAAATTTTGCGCTCATCACGGGCAAATAACATGCCTCCGATGGACAGTTCCATATCCAGAGCGGCAATCTTATCCATTCTCGGCACGACGGAACAGATATTCTTCAGCTCTTCAAATGCTTTCACTGATCTTGTTGACAAAGTCTCCGCTATTTTCTCTGCTTCCTGCATAAATTTTTCAGGAGGCGCCACCTTGTTGACCAAACCGATTCTTTCCGCTTCATTCGCTCCGATGGGCTCTCCCAGCATCACGATTTCTTTTGCTTTGGTCACACCGACAATCTGACTCAATGGATAAAAAAGAGGACTTAATCCGAACTTCAGCTCCGGATGACAAAAAATAGCGCTTTCAGATGCCACAATCAGATCGCACACGGTCACGATGTTGAAACCGCCTCCTAAAGCAATGCCACCGACTGCTGCAATAACCGGTTTAGGATATGAATAAATTTTCTTTAGATATCGTTTCATCGATTCGAAATAGTCATCGATTTCGACGTTAGACAGAGACGACATTTCTTTGATATCCATGCCGGCAGAAAAAACATATCCACCGCCGGTAATCACCAAAGCTTTCATCTGTTGATCCATTTCAACATCAAAAAGCGCATCGTTAAATTCCAGTCTCATTTCCTTAGACAGGGCATTCATTTCATGCGCACGATTAAATTGAATGATAGCGTAACCGTTTTTCTTTTCAATGATGATATTTTTATACGTCATCTTGTGTTGTCTACCTTTAATCGGAGATCTTTACCCGACTTAAAAAAAGGAACTCTTCTTTCGCCTAGAGATACTTCAGCACCTGACTTCGGATTGCGACCGATTCTGGGTTTCCTTTCACGTATCGTAAACGAGCCGAACCCTCTTATCTCGATTCGTTCATTTTTTTTCAGTGCACCGACCATTGAATTCAAGATCGTCTGCACAGCCAAAGCGATATCCTTTTGCGAATATATTTTAAATTTTGCCTGTATTTTTTTGATTAATTTATTTTTGGTCATATTGCTATACTGTCGAGAAGTCATGGGTGGTACAAATAACTGACCCCTCCCCAATTTTCTGCTTTTTCTTTTAGAGACTGGCTGAGTTGATTTGCCGCACTTTCAAAGATGTAATCAAAAAAGGATGGGTGTTTTTTCTTAGGATACACCAAGTCGTATTCCCCGTTTTTGCCTGCCAATTCGCTGGCTAGTTTCGCTGCGGCGGCCATATCGCCCAATTGATCAACCAGTCCTAATTCCTTGGCTTTTCGTCCCGTAAAAACACGTCCGTCCCCTATCGCAACAACCTGATCTCGTGTCATTCTCCGATCCCGGACAATGACATCAATAAACTGGTTATAAATATCATCAACCAGTTCCTGAATAATGATCCTTTCTTCAGGTGTCATTTCCCGCATGGGCGAACCGATATCCTTATACCGACCACTTTTGACAACGGATGATTTCACACCGACTTTTTTTAAGAGCTCTTCCACATTAGCAAATTGCATTATCGCTGATATGCTGCCGGTAATGGTTCCGGGATTGGCCACGATTTTATCACCCGCACACGCAATCAATAGCCCCCCTGATGCGGCCACCGAACCCATGGAAATAACCACTTTTTTCTTTGTTTTGAGTTTAACTACCGCATCATATATTTCCTGCGACGCGGCAACACCACCGCCAGGTGAATCAATGCGCAGGACGACAGCCACAATAGAGCTGTCTTCTCGGAATTCATCAATATTTTCAGTAATTTCAATAGAATCAGTAATCACGCCTTCAACCGGCACGACGCCAATCTTGTCATTTAAAGAAAAACCTTTTGCGGCGACGCTACTGGATTGAGCACCTGCTCTATAAAAGAAAAAATAGAGAAACGCACCTAGCGCGATTAGTAAAACTAATCCTAAAATTACCGGATGTTTTCTCATATTTTTTTATTCCTTGGACTGGCCGCCGATCTTTACATCAGCCAGTGCTTGGGCAAGATTAGAGCCGATATTTTCACGATTATTAATATACTGGCTTGACGTTGTCGCCGGAGCCGGCGTCGGCGCTTCCATTTCCTTGATACTCAATCGGATTTTCTTTGTTTTGACATCAATGCTTTTGACCACGGCAGACACGGTGTCTCCAACTGAATATAGCTCGGCAGACGACTTGACCCGTTTTTGACTAATTTCAGATATGTGAACCAGACCTTCAATACCTTCTTCAATTTCCACAAAAATCCCAAAGTCAGTAAAGTTTGTAATCTTGCCGGTCACCACGCTGCCGGGCGCATATTTTTGCGGCAATTCTTCCCACGGATTCTTTTCGATCTGTTTAATGCCCAGAGAGAATTTCTCATTATCCACGTCAATATTTAAAACAACCGCCTCGACTTCCTGTCCTTTTTTGAAATATTCGGAAGGATGGGTAACCCGATGTTTCCAGGAAATATCTGATACATGAACAAGCCCGTCGATACCATCTTCAATTCCAATAAACACACCAAAATTAGTAATATTTCTGACGAGACCTTTCACAACTGTGCCAACCGGATACTTCTCTTTGAGCTTTTCCCACGGATTGGATGTTGTCTGTTTCAGGCTTAATGAAACTCTCTTGGCTTCCGGGTTGACTTCCAAAACAACCACGTTGACCGCATCTCCGACATTCAATACCTTGGACGGATGTTTAATTTCTCGTGTCCAGTACATCTCAGATATATGAACAAGGCCCTCTACACCCGGTTCTAATTCGATAAATACGCCGTAATCGGTCAAGTTGACCACTTTGCCCTGAACCAGCGCGCCGACCGGATACTTCTCTGAAATATGCTCCCATGGATTTTCGTGAAGCTGCTTTAAACCCAGTGATACTCTTTCTTTTTCACGATCAAATGAGAGAATCTTAACGGTAATATTTTCACCCTTATGGAAAATTTCAGAGGGTTTTGCTATTCTTCCCCAAGATATATCGGTTACATGGAGCAATCCGTCAATACCACCCAGATCAATAAAAATTCCATAATCAGTAATATTTTTGATGACGCCCTCAATGATGCTGCCTTCTACAATGTTGTTCAGTGTCTCTTTCTTTTCACTTTCTCTTTCGGACGCTACGATGGATCGTCTGGATAAAACAACGTTATTACGCTTGCGGTCATATTTTAAGATATGAAAATCCAGCGTCTGACCGATAAACTGGTCCAAATCTTTAATCGGACGAATATCTATTTGTGACCCAGGCAGAAAAGCAATAATACCGATATCAACAGAGAGACCTCCTTTTACTTTTTCCACAACAGTCCCTTTAATCATCAGATTATTGTCACTGATATTTTTAATGTCATCCCAAATTTTAAGCTTAGCTGCTTTTTCACGGGATAAGACCAGATTCCCTTCAGAATCCCGCTTGTCAATAAAAACTTCTATATTATC
>JAKLES010000090.1 GCA_022711575.1 Deltaproteobacteria bacterium
AGATCAGATCAAATATATCCAAATTCTTTGTCACTTCGTCTAATAAATTATCCAGTATCACGCCGTGTGATTCCAGCTCCGCAATAATTGCTTTCTTTTTATTCGTACTGTTCCATCGTGAAAGAAAATCATCGAGTGAACGAAATTCTTTTAAGATACCTTTCTTTGTATAATCTTTGAGGCTTTCCGTAATGAGTTTCCCTTTGCCGTCAAGATGCTGAACTCTTTCATTGAGAACCGAAACATCCACACCGGCAACAAATACTTTGGGTCGATGATCTGAAACAATTTTGCCACCATTTATGATTTCTGGTGCTGTGGTATATTTCTCAGGTTCTTGCTTGTCAAAATCAACCGGCGCTCCTGTGTCGAGATCAATAATTGGTTGATTTTCATCAGGGTGGATATCTTCATCAGTTAATTTGTCTTCACCTTTAAGCGTCTTAATCATCACCGGCTCACCGTCAAATGCCGCATCAGCAAAGAGATCGGTTACATTTCGAAAATCCATGATGGTAAAAAAGGTCTTGCCATATTCTTCATTAATGCGTGTGCCGCGTCCAATAATCTGTTTGAATTCCGTCATGGATTTGATGTTGGAATCGAGCACGATCAGTTTACAGGTCTGCGCATCAACGCCAGTAGTCATTAGCTTTGATGTTGTCGCAATAACGGGATAGCGTTCTTCCGGATTGATGAAATTATCCACCTCGCGTTTCCCTTCATCATCATCGCCAGTGATGCGCATTACATATTTATAATTGTCTTTAACAAGATCTGGATTTTCAATTGACAGTGCCTGACGCATTCTTTCAGCATGTTCTATATCCACGCAAAAGACGATTGTTTTATCAAAGCGATCTGTCTTTGCTAAATACTCAGATACTTTTCTGGCAACCAATTTTGTTCTTTCGTCAATCACCAGCGTCTTGTCAAAATCTTTGGTGTTGTAAATGCGATCTTCAACTTCATTGCCGTCTTTGTCCGTCTTTCCTGTTTCCGGCCGCCAACCTTCCAAGTCGGTATTAAAACCAACACGGATAACTTTATAAGGCGCTAAGAAACCATCCTCAATGCCCTGTCTAAGTGTATATGTGTAAATAGGTTCCCCGAAATATTCTATATTTGAAATTTCTTTTGTTTCCTTAGGTGTTGCGGTTAGTCCGATTTGTGTGGCCGAGTTGAAATACTCCAAAATTGCACGCCAGGCACTATCAGCATCGGCGCTGCCGCGATGACATTCATCAACAACAACCAGATCAAAGAAATTTCTGCTGAATTCCTTATAAGCATCTCTGTCTTCATTGTAGTTTGTCAGCCCCTGATACAAAGCTAGATATATTTCAAAGGCCTTGTCTATTTTCTTCTTTTTGATAATCGTCATGCGGTCCTTAAAATGCTTGAAGTCGTTGCGCTTGGTCTGATCAATCAAGACATTTCTGTCTGCTAGAAATAAAATCCTTTTTTTCTGGCCGCTTTTCCAGAGACGATAGATTATTTGAAATGCGGTATATGTTTTACCAGTACCAGTTGCCATAACAAGTAAGATACGATTCTGTCCTCGTGCAATAGCTTCAACAGTTCTATTAATAGCAATCTGCTGGTAATAACGCGGCGCACGCCCTGAACCATCGAAGAAATAATCAAAAGAAGCTATTTCTTCCTGTTCGGGTTTTTCAATTCCTTTATATTTTTTATAGATTGTCCAGAGTGCATTTGGCGATGGGAAAGTATCTAGCGTTAAGTCCTGTTCAATAGGATGCGAAAAACCGGAACGATCATGCATAATGAAACCATCGCCGTTGGAACTAAACGCGACAGGAACATCTAGTATTGTGGCATATTTCAAAGCCTGCTGTAATCCAGCGCCAACGGAATGATTATTATCTTTAGCTTCAATAACGGCTATGGGGATATTGGGTTTAAGGTAGAGAATATAATCAGCTCGCTTGCGTTCACCGCGAGCTGTCTTATTACCTTTTACAAAGATACGGCCATCAGTAAAAAAGACTTCTTCGCGAATTTGTTTTTCAACATCCCAACCAGATTTGATGAGTGAAGGTAAGATGAATTGAGTGCAGATATCACGTTCTGATAGGTCTTTTTTACTTGTCATCATTCCAAAGTGTCAGACGTAAGTGGAGTTAAATAAATTCTTTTCTTATTCTATTTGAAATGGAAGTTCTAATCGCGAATTATCTTACAACTTTAAAAACACAATGCAAGAATAAATAAAAAAATGAGTAAGGTTTATACCCTATAAAAATGCGCCCAGCTCTTGCAAACATTCACTGATTCCTGTCACGCGCGCACCACTTTGGATCGAATAACCGGCGTCCGTCATCGGGCATACCACCCAGGCACGTTCGGGCTTCAGCGTTTTTACTGTGTCGGAAAATCCTCTGGATAAATGTGGTGTCAGTGATGCTTTGATCTCAAAGGCCAGGCGTTTTTTCCCTCTAACCAGTACAAGATCGATTTCTTCGCCTGATGATGTTCTATAGAAAAAAGGCTGCCATAACGGCAATGATGTAATAATTTGTTCAATACACCATCCCTCCCATGATGCGCCAAAAACA
This sequence comes from Deltaproteobacteria bacterium, assembly GCA_022711575.1. GTDB lineage: Bacteria > Desulfobacterota > Syntrophia > Syntrophales > Smithellaceae > UBA8904. The sequence goes on from JAKLES010000090.1 coordinate 2,580, forward strand.
GGATGGCCGTACAGTTCCGTCATGCTGTCGATTTCCAGAATGGTATGCAGAAGTCCACTGTCACGCAGGTATATCTTGGGTGATTTTACTAGCCGCTTTTTCAGGTTGATCGAAAGTGGCTGAAGAAGTCGCACCATAAATGTCTGGTCGAGCAAGTCAAGATATTTACGAACCGTGTTATGGGATATATCCATCGATTGACCGATTTTAGATGCGTTTAGAAGACCTCCATGATAATGTGCTACCATCTTCCAGAAGCGCGACAATGCAGGGATGGGCAGGGCAAAACCTAAAGACGGAATATCCCGGCTTAAATAGTCCTGGATCATGTCCCTGCGCCAAGCATCACTTTGTTTGTCATCCGCTGCAAGAAAGGCAGGAGGAAAACCGCCTCGCCACCAATGTCTCTTAAAATCCTCTTTCTTGACGCTCTTGTCGCTTTGAAGTTCTTTCCAGAGAAACGGCGTCAGTTCAATATAATGGATGCGCCCGGCAAGTGTTTCGCCACCCTGCCTGATTAGATCGCGGGATGCGGAACCCAAAACAAGGAAACGTCCCGGGCGCCTACCCTTGTCGATGATCGCCCGCAGCAAAGGGAACAAATCCGGCCTAAGTTGTACTTCATCGATGCAGATCAATTGCTGAGCATGCTCCTGGAGAAACAATTCCGCATCGGTAAGTTTGCGCATGTCCGAGGGAAGCTCCAGATCAAGGAAAAGTGCATCTTTACGGTTTTGCAGAAGGTAACGGGCCAGCGTCGATTTGCCGCATTGCCGCGGCCCGATCAAGGCTGTGACAGGGTTGTTTTCAAGGGAGTATCGTATTTCCGCGACCGCATTTCGGTCTATATATCTTTGCATATTGTCACCTTGGTTTACAATTTACAAGGATGCTATCACGACTTCAATCTAATTTCACCAACTATTTTATGACCCTGCGGGCACACTCAGTTGAGAGACACAGTACGTGTTTCAAGATTCAATCGTTCAATGTCTTAATCATTCAGCGGCTACGTGGTTAAGAGGTAATTCACAAATAAAAAAGCATCCCCTTGAGACACAGAGAATGCTTTTATTTTATTCTATTTTATTTAGACTTATTTGGATACTTTTTTAATCTTATTTTGAGCATCCACCAGAACGCACTTTGGCTTCCATTTTTTGGCTTCTTCATCATCGACCATCACATAGGTGGCAATAATGATTAAATCGCCTTTGGCCACCATACGAGCGGCAGCACCATTTAGGCAGATGGTTCCCGAATTACGCTTCCCTTTTATGATATAAGTGGAAAAACGCGCACCGTTATCAATATCGTAAATTGCCACTTTTTCATAAGGCACCATGTTGGCCTCTTCCAACAATTGTTCATCGATGGAAATACTGCCTTCATAATGTAAATCAGCATCCGTAACAGTCGCGCGATGGATTTTGGATTTCATCATAAATCTTTGCATGGCTTTTTTCACTCCTATCTGCCTAAAATATTACGCCTTGAGCTCTTCACCCAAAACGGAATTGTCAATTAACCGGGTTTTCCCTACTTTTACGGCCAATGCCATTACGACCTCCCCCTTGATTTCATGCACATCTTCAAGAGTTGCCGTATCACCTATTTTTATATAATCGATATCGGTAAATTCTACGCTTTTAATGAGTCTTTC
>JAKLES010000091.1 GCA_022711575.1 Deltaproteobacteria bacterium
GCTTCATTGATGCTGACTTTGGATGGGATATCGTCGCAGTATAAAAATTCAAACACGGCCATCCGCAAAATACTGATATCGACCTTGGACATACGGCCAAGTGACCAGTTGTCCGAACAGCCGGCGATCAGCCCATCCAACTCTTCCCGATGATCCCAGGTGCCTTCGACCAGAGCGGAAGCAAATTCCTTGGCCGATTTGGGCGCGACAAAATTCCCCCAGAAAAGCTCCAGGGCTTTTTCCACATCGAGATTAACAAAATTCAAACTGTAAAGAACCTGTAAGGCAACTTCGCGCGCCTTTCTCCGTCCTTGCATCTAATCCTCAATTCCAGAAGCGCCGGATAAAACAAGCGCTGTGTCGCTCAACGCATTCACGCGTTCATTTTTTTGAACAGATCAACCATCTCAATAGCCGCCATCGCCGCATCCGCACCTTTGTTGCCGGATTTTGTGCCTGCCCGTTCAATGGCCTGTTCAATGCTGTCTGTCGTCAGCACTCCGAAAACAACCGGAATCTCCGCATCCAGCCCCACGTTGGCGATTCCTTTGGATACCTCCGCGCTGACATATTCAAAATGCGGGGTTGCGCCGCGAATCACCGCGCCCAAACAGATCACCGCGTCAAACCGCGCGCTTCTGGCAAGCTTTTTTGCGGCGAGCGGCAGTTCAAACGCGCCGGGAACTTTGTAAATGACGATGTCTTTTTCGTCCGCGCCGGCTCGCACCAGCGTATCCACTGCGCCTTCAATTAACCGGCCACTGATGAAATCGTTAAACCGGCTCGCAGCAATCGCGAACTTCATTCCCTTGGCAACAATTTTCCCTTCAATTATTTTCGGCATGATTTGAGCACCATCCTTATGTTAGTATGAACAACGGGTTACAGCCACCCCCCTCGGGTGGCGAGATCCCCTGTTCTAGTTTTCTGCGCGCGACGCGCCTCTCTACTATTTAAAGCTCCAGAATATGACCCATCTTACTTTTCTTGGTGGTCATATATCGAATATTGTTTTTGTTGGGCGGAATTTCAATCGGCATGCGTTTTGTGACTTCGATGCCATAGCCTTCCAGACCGACAATCTTTTTGGGATTATTGGTCATCAGCCGCATTTTATGCACGCCCAGATCCGCGAGAATCTGAGCACCGATACCATAATCCCTCAAATCCGCTTTAAAGCCCAGGGCGATGTTGGCCTCCACAGTGTCGTGCCCCGTTTCCTGGAGGGCGTAAGCTTTGATCTTGTTGACCAGGCCTATGCCCCGACCTTCCTGCCGCATATAGACAATGACGCCTTGACCTTCTTCGCCGATCATTTCCATGGCTCGATGGAGCTGATCGCCGCAGTCGCACCGGGCTGAAGAAAAGATATCACCGGTCAGGCACTCCGAATGCACTCGCACGAGCACTTCGTCTTCTTTATGAATTTCACCCTTTACTAACGCGATATGTTGCATGTCGTCCACATCGTTTTCATAAATAATGATTTTAAAATCTCCCCCGAAAGAGCTGGGTAATGATGCTTCCGCCACCCGCCGGATCAGCGATTCATTCTGCATCCGGTAATCAATCAAATCGGCAATCGTCACAATTTTCAAATCATGCTCACGGGCAAAGATTTCCAGATCCGGCATCCGCGCCATTGTGCCGTCGTCTTTCATAACCTCGCAAATCACACCCGACTGGATGAGTCCGGCCAGGCGGCATAAATCGACCGATCCTTCAGTCTGGCCTGTTCTCACCAGAACGCCCCCCTTGCGCGCGAGAATCGGGAACACGTGCCCGGGGCTCACAATATCATCCGGTTTGGCTGCGGGATTCACTGCCGCCAGGATCGTTGTGGCACGGTCCGCCGCCGAAATGCCTGTGGTCACGCCGTGACGCGCTTCAATGGATATGGTAAAAGCTGTACCGAAACGCGCCTGATTGTCTTTCACCATCAGATGAAGCTTCAGCCGGTTAGCGATTTCTTCATTAATCGTGAGACAAATCAACCCACGTCCCAGACGCGCCATGAAATTAATCGCCTCCGGCGTAACAAACTGGGACGCCATAAAGAGATCACCTTCGTTTTCCCGATCTTCATCATCAACAAGAATAACCATTTTCCCGTTGCGAATATCTTCAATTGCTTCCGAAATTTTACTGACTGCCATTTTTCATCCTTCTTATCTGATAAAACCATGTTCGGCGAGAAAGTCCTTATCGATTCCCCGCGGTGTTTGCAATAACTTTTCTACATATTTTCCCAGAATATCCGTTTCAATGTTTACCCATTCTCCCTCTTTTTTCCCGGTAAGTGTCGTGTGGGCGGCCGTGTGTGGAATGATATTAACATAAAACCGGCCTTTTTCAAGTTTGTTCACGGTCAGGCTGATGCCGTCGATAGCGATTGAACCTTTTTCCACAATGTAGCGCGATAACGGAGCATCAGCTTCAATAGCAAAAATCAGCGATCCGGACTTCTGCGTTTTACTAAAAATGCGGCCGATCCCGTCCACGTGACCCAATACAAAATGACCGCCCAGAAAGCCACCGACACGCAGGGATTTTTCCAGATTAACTTGATGTCCGGTCTGTAAGCGCCGGAGTGTTGTCCTGCCTAAAGATTCGGCGGAAACATCGGCGGTGAAAGTTTTAGCCGTTTTAGAGACCACCGTCAAACAGGCGCCGTTCACCGCGATGCTGTCTCCCAGGGACACCTCGCTTAAATCAATTGTGGCTTCCACTTCCAGCGTGGCGTCTGCGCCTTTCATCGTGAGACGAACGACTTTTCCCGATCCTTCAACAATACCGGTAAACATATTTATTTTTTACCCTTGCTCAACAAGTCCTTCAATTCAGACATGAATTCTGCAACATCGCGAAACTGCCGATAGACAGACGCAAACCGAACATAAGCTACACCGTCAAGCGTTTTGAGTTCGGCCATCACTTTTTCGCCGATCACCGAGGACGGGATTTCTTCACCCTGAAACTCCTGACAGGCGGCTTCGACGTTTTCGACGATTTTTTCCATGTCCTCCATGCTGATTGGTCGTTTTTCGCAGGCTGTCATCACGCCGTTGCGAATTTTGATACGGTCAAATGGTTCGCGCCGTCCATCTTTTTTCACCACCATCGGCAGAATGTCTTCCACGTACTCATACGTAGTAAAACGCCGGGCACAACCCAGACATTCACGGCGGCGACGAATGGCTTTGCCATCTTTGCTGATTCGGGAATCAATCACTTTGTTTTCCGCGTTACCGCAAAAAGGACACTTCATGATCTCGCTTTACCGTACCTTCAGAAATTATTAAACTGCACGACGCTGATCGCCGCTTCCTTGAACATCTCCGCAGCCAGTTTATCGCTGTAACCGTTACGGATGACAATGTGTGTAATACCGGCATTGATGATCATCTTGGCGCAAATGACACAGGGATGATTGGTGCAATACAGAGTGGCATCTTTCGTACTGACACCATGCAGGGCCGCCTGAATAATAGCGTTTTGTTCAGCGTGCAGACCGCGGCATAATTCGTGGCGTTCGCCGGACGGCACCTGAAGCTGTTCGCGCAGGCAGCCGATATCCAAACAATGCTGTAATTTAGACGGAGCTCCGTTGTAGCCAGTGGCCAGAATCCTTTTATCGCGGACCAGTCCCGCGCCCACTGCCCGTCTGAGACAGGTGCTGCGTCTCGAAACCAGATCAACAATATCTAGAAAATACGTGTCCCAGTCGGGACGGGTGCCCAAAACATTTTGCGACGGCATGTTTTTTCCCGTCATATCATTCCGCTTTCTGATAATCCGCCTGCCCAAGGCGCCGCCTTGATTCTCTTTTATCCTCTGATCCTTTGCGCATACAGAGGAAATTGGGCGCATAGCGTTTTGACTTTTTCGGCCACGGCTTTGATGGTTCGTTCATCATTAATATGATTGATCACATCGGCAATCAGCGACGCAATCAGGCGCATTTCTTTTTCCTTCATACCGCGGGTGGTGAGCGCCGGCGTTCCGATCCGGATGCCACTCGTGACCATCGGCCCCTGCGTGTCAAAAGGAATGCCGTTTTTATTGACGGTAATGGCTGCGCGATCCAGAGATTCCTGCGCATCCTTACCCGTCACATTCTTGGAGGTTAAATCCACCAGCATCAG
>JAKLES010000092.1 GCA_022711575.1 Deltaproteobacteria bacterium
AGTCGTTTCATAAGGGCAAGGCTTCCCCCATGTTCCGCCTGCATGAAGCGGCTTTTACCGATGCCGATGCCATGCTCACCGGTGCAGGTGCCTTCAAATTCCAATGCCTTCATCACAATGTTGTGGCTGGCTTCTTCCACACGCGTCCAGCGTTTTTCATCCTGCGGGTCATCCATCACATGGATATGAATGTTGCCGTCTCCGGCATGTCCGAAAAGATAAGCGGTCAGATCGCCGACTTCCTTTTTGCTGAATTCCACCATTTCACTGTAACGTGAAAGCGGTACCGCTACGTCCATGATCAGCGGAGAAAGACCAATGTGGTAACGCTTGATCGATTCATAAGTTTGATGCCGTATTTCCCACAACCGCGCCCGTTCTTCGGCGCCGATGCCCTTATCCAGAAAAAGCGCTCCGTTGGCCTGACAAATCTCTTCCACGAAATTCATTTCTTCGCGCAGGCCCCGCTCGCTGTATCCGGAAAATTCCATGAGGAGAGTTGGCTTTTCGTCCAGGGTTAGACCACGGTCGGCATTGAGCACGTGTATCACATTGGCATCCAGAAATTCCATGGCGGAAGGCGCAAGCCCTCCGCGCATAATCTGATAAACCGTAGTAGTAGCGTTGAGAACAGTTGAGAAGGTTGACCGCACGGCCATAAAATTGACCGGCAGGCCGACCACTTTCAGCGTTGCTTCGGTAATAATGCCCAGGGTGCCTTCCGATCCGGTAAAAAGAGCCGGCAGATTATAGCCGGATGAACTTTTCCGTGCGCGGTTGCCCACATGAATGACGTTGCCATCGGGTAGAACAATGACCAGCCGCATGACATAATCTTTTGTCGCGCCGTAGCGGACCGAGCGGATACCGCTTGCGTTGTTGCCGATCATGCCACCGATCGTAGCCGCGGCGCCCGGGTCGGGTGGAAAGAAAAGTCCGTCGCGGGCAAGGGTTTTGTTGAGTTCCTTGTAAATCACACCAGCCTGCACATCCACCTGGAAATCTTCCGGACGGACAGCGAGAATGTGATTCATCTCATTAAAATCGATCACCATTCCGCCATGCACAGGGATGGGATTGCCTTCCAGACTGGTTCCGGCTCCCCACGCGGTGACAGGCATTTTATTCCGACTTGCCCAGCGGACAAGACGGCTGACTTCCGCTGTGGTGTTTGGCCAGACCACAACCTCCGGAAGAACCGGTGTATGAAATGATTCATCATGGGAATGCAAAGTGCGGACGGATTCGCCTGTGGAAACCCGGCGGTCACCCAGGATGGATTTGAGTTCGCCGAACTCAAGATTTTTTGTCATGGTTGTTTCTCCAGAAATGTTTCTTATTCCATTTCTAAATCAAAGCGCTATCTTTGCTTGGCTTTGTCAGCGGCTTCTTTTTGCGCTTCGCGCTCAAAGTCCCCGGTTTGATTGGTTTGACTCAAATAATCTTTTGCCGAGCTGCCGTAACGGGTAAGAAACGTGTTGATAATCACATCATAGGGTAGATCGGTAAAAGAGCCATGATCGGTGACGTATTCCATGTGACGGCGGCCTTCCAGATCGAAAGGGTGAAAGATCGCGTCACTGACGCCATCCCAATCCAGCGGCTTGACCTTAAATTTTTCGCACAGGGAAATATTAAATGTCGGTGTTACCTTGATCCAGTATCCGTCAAGCCAAACATCATTATAGCCGTGGTAGTAAAACGTATCGGTCTGCATCATCTTTTTGAGCCGTTCAGTGGCCAGGTGATTGCGAACGTCGGCAAAATGCAGACGGCAGGGAATGTCCTGCGACCGCAGAGCAGCAGCCAGAACAACGGCTTTGCCCACACAATAACCATATCCCTGGCGCAGGATCGTGCTGGCTTTGAATGCGCTTCGAGCGGGATCAATCCGGTAGGGATCGTAATAAATGCTGTCCCGGACGGCATAGTATAGTTTGACGGCTTTTTCTCGGGGCGTTTTTGCGCCTTCAGTCGCCTGTTGAGCAAAGGCCTGAACCTCCGGCGAATCGCTATCGATAAACTCTGTCGGTCTTAAATATTCTTCATGCATAGTCTGTCTTTTAGGGTTTAATCATCACCTTGATAGCGGTTGGGTCCTGAATCTGCGTTTTAAAGGCTTCGGCCGCCTGATCCAGCGGGAAAAAATGTGTGATCAAATTTTTAGTTTTGACCGTGCCGTTCTTGAGCAATTCGATGACGGCGGGAAAATTGCCGCCCAGGCAACCGACCAGGGTGAGGTTTTTGCTGATAACGGACAGGGGTTGCCAGTTAAGCGCCTCTTCGTAAATCCCGACAAGCAGAATTTTGCCGCCACCTCTGGTCATGCCGACTGCCTGATCAAATGTAACCTGGTTGCCCGCGCATTCGACAACGGTATTAACACCCAGTTGCCGGGTTGCTTCCATGACGGCTGCGAGCGTGTCTTCTTTGGCTGCGTCAATTACCGAATCGGCTCCGCAAAGCTTTGCCGCTGCCAGGCGGGAAGGCCTTCGTCCGGCGGCGAGAATTTTTTCTACACCCATCGCTTTGAGCACCTGGATGGCATAAAGGCCGATTACGCCCAGGCCGATTACGGCGAAGATTTCATTGGCTTTGGGTTGGCCCCGGTTGACGGAAAAATAGGAAATGGAAAGGGGTTCCACCGATGCCCCGTCTTCATAAGTCAGTTCCTCGGGAAGCGGGAAGACGCTGCGGCCCGGAATCGCGAAGGGAACATGGACATATTCGGCCATCGCGCCGGGAAACTGATAACCCAGAAGCGCCATCGCTGAGCAGCGATGCATTTTGCCCTGTTTACACCAGTAGCATTTACCGCAGGGAGAAAAGCCGACCGCCGTGCAACGCGTGCCCTTGGCAATCCCCTGCACATCGGCGCCGACTTCCACAATGTCGCCGCTGAATTCGTGCCCGAAAATCGTGCCGTCGTGGCCGTCCTCTTTATAAACATGCAGATCGGAGCCGCACACGCCGCAGGTATTTACCTTGATGATGACGCCGTGCGGCGCGCAGACGGGATCAGGGACGGTTTCGGTTCGGATGTCTTTTGCGCCATGAAGCACAGCTGCTTTCATAAACTTCTCCCCTTTAATCAATCCGTGCGAAGCTTATTTCAAAGATTTGCACAACTGTCAAGGTGACCATGGAGACAACGGTTACGAGGTGTTGTCTGTTAAGCGCGGGAGCGGATGCGTTCAGCCGCTTCCAGATTCTCGATCCTTCTGACCGGTGTCGGCAAACGCATTCTTTCCTTCTCCCGGAAAATATTTTTTCAGGGCGCCGGGATCGAGGAGGGACCACATTTTTTCGCGAGCAATTTGAGCAAACCGGTGGTCTTTGATGATCAGGATGTGCTGATCGGCCAGTTCGTGAATTAATTTTCTGATTTCATCAGGCTCCTTTTGGGTCAGTCGGGAGAGTCCGGTAATGTGGTCTTCCAAAACCGCCTGAGGCTGATCCAGAATATGCGTGATGATTACCAGACGTGTCCAGAGGTTAGTAAAATCTTCCAGAGCGGTGTTGGAATTTTTCAAGCGTGTGGAAAATTTTCGCAGCATGTACAGGGCTACTTCCCGGCTTTCGCGTATCAGATTACGGAAGGTCGCGTCGTCAATCACGGCCAGATGGCTGTCTTCCAGAGCGCGCGCCGTAGCTGTGCGCCGGACGTCGATAAGCAGGGCCATCTCGCCGAAATATTGCCCCGGTCCCATTTCCGCCAACGTCTTTTTTACCGAACAATCGACGCGTTCCAGACCGACACGGCCGGAAAGGATATAAAACATCTCGCGCCCCGCATCACCCTCGTTAAAAATGATGCTGTCCTCGGTGTAGGTGTGGCCGAATTTCTTAAAGAGTCGTTCATCCACTTTCAGTCTGGAATGATGCGGTTTGAGCAGCGCTCTCTCCAGAAGCAGGACATCACGCCGCCCGTAAGAAGACATCATTTCTGCGCAGAACAAGAAGATCAGCGCCACGTAAAAAACCCAAACGACAAGAATAACAACTGTTTCCAGCGATCCGAAGATAACATGATAGCGGGTATAGTTGGTTACATACCAGGTGAAAAATTGTTTCGCGATCTCCAGAAGAAACGCGAAGACGA
>JAKLES010000093.1 GCA_022711575.1 Deltaproteobacteria bacterium
GGAAACATCAATATAAACAGCAGGATAAAAAATATTTTGGATACAATCCTGTGCTTCATATTACACCTCCCAGTTTAAGATGGTTAAAAAGCATAACCTTCGTGACGGACGCGTTCATCTATACCACAATTTTCAGCAAAAAGAACCCTTCGAATATTCATTTGAATCCTATTCATTCCAGCCGGTGAGGATATTCTATTTTGACGCAGGCGCGCTGAGCGTGCGCCTCAATCCATCCGGAAAACAGCGGTTGAATTATCTTTTGGTTTGTTACGACGCACGGCAAGCCTGCATCCCGCAAGGGTGAACATTGAACTTATTGCCTACCGGTAAGCAATATGAAAAACGAACAGTCCCCAAAAGGCGAGATAATCATTTATAAAGCCAAAGGCGGCCCAAGCATCGACGTGCGCCTGCAACAGGACACCGTCTGGCTGACGCAAAAACAGATGTCAGAATTGTTTGATACAGAACGAAGCGTCATTACAAAGCATCTACGAAACATATATGATTGCGGTGAATTAGAACAAAAAAGCAATGTGCAAAAAATGCACATTGCAAATTCCGACAAACCTGTAGTTTTTTATAATCTGGACGCCATAATTTCTGTCGGCTATCGAGTCAATTCAAAGCGCGGCACCCAGTTCCGCATCTGGGCGACCAATGTTTTGCGCAAGCACCTGGTTGAAGGCTACACCATCAATGAAAAACGTCTTAAAGCCCAGCAAAGCAAGATCAACGAGTTACAAAATGCCGTTCGTCTTCTCGGCAATCTCGCGCTTTTGGAAAATATCTCCGATGAAGCAAAGGGTATTGTTCAAATCCTATCCGAATACTCACGGGCGTTGAATACTCTGGACGACTTCGACCATCAGCGTTTGGCAGCACCGAAAGGAACGAAAAAATCAAAATACAAGCTGACCTATGAAGACGCCAGAATCATCATCGAACAGATGAAAAAGAAATTCAGGGATTCCGCTCTTGTCGGCCAGGAAAAAGACAAAAGTTTTCAGGGTTCCATCGGCGCGATTTACCAGACATTCGACGGCAAAGACGTCTATCCCGCCCTGGAAGATAAAGCGGCTCATTTACTTTATTTTGTGACGAAGAATCACAGCTTTGTGGACGGCAACAAGCGCATCGCCGCCGCGCTCTTTGTATGCTTTCTTCAGAAAAACGGCATTTTGCTTTGCAAAGACAGCAGCAAACGCATTGATGATAATGCGCTCGTTGCCCCTCACGCTCATGATTGCAGCTAGCAGGCCTTCGGAAAAAGATATCATGATCAAAGTTATCCTAAACCTTTTGCATGACAAGAAGAATTAGCACTTTCCGCTTTGGAGTAAGCCGGAATTAAATATTCAATCAAACAATATTATGCAAATCGTAAAAGCAATTAACAAATTGCATAAACGTTTCTCGCTGCATTTTTAACTTAGAATCTAAAACATAGAACATAGAACCGTCTTTCCATCAACCATCAACTATCCACCATTCACTATTTCTTCTTGCAATGTTTTTGAGAAGTTGTATTATGTCATAAATTTGAGAAATTAATATTAAGTACGTAAATAATTCATATATCTCGATTTTTCACGTTGTTGAAATTTGCTGAAAAGGACTCTCTACTAATTCATGTCTCGAAATGAACATCTCACACGCGTTGAATTAATAGACACGATTTTGCATGATTTAGGCTGGACAGGTCCATTGATCCGTGAGGAAAAAACGCCGGGCGGTTCCAATATTATCGATGGCCGGCCAGTTAAACGTTCCGGACGCACAGATTATCTGCTTTGCCTGCCCATCATTTCCGGCAAACCGCCACTGGCCGTAGCGGTGCTGGAAGCAAAATCAGAAGGCAAGCTTCCTTCTCTGGGCATCCAGCAGGCGCGTCGCGACGCCTCCAAGCACCATGTTCCTTTCGTGTTTACCACCAATGGGCATCTGTTTGCTGAATATGGAGAAGACTCACAGCAAATTATTGACGGCAAACCACTGACCGGTTTCCCGACGCCGGATGATTTGCGCCGGCGTTATCAGGCGCTCAAAGGCATTGATCTCACCAGTTCCAATGCTCTTCCGTTGTTGATGCCGTACAAGGGCGGAGAACTGGCGCGCTGGTATTTCCAGGATGCGGCCATTCGCGCCACGCTGGAGCGTATGGCTGCCGGACAGAAGAAAATTTTACTTTCTCTGGCCACCGGCACGGGCAAAACCATTATTGCCGCTCAACTGCTGCACAAACTGGCGCAGGCTGGGCAACTGCAAAAAGCTCTGTTTGTTTGCGACCGTGAAGAACTGCGCACACAGGGCATGGGCAAGATGCACGCCGTCTTCGGCGACAATGCCCAGGAGGTTTCCACCGCTGATCCGCAACGCAACGCCCGCATCCTCGTCGCAACTTATCAGACACTCAACGTCACGGACGAAGATAAAGAACCGGCGTTCTGGAAAGAAAATTATCCACCGGACTTTTTTTCGCACATCATCATTGACGAATGCCATCGGGCGGCCTGGGGCAGGTGGAGCGTGATTTTGCGCGACAACCCCAACGCCGTGCATATCGGGTTGACCGCCACGCCGCGCATTGTCGTGGGCGGCGGCACGAGAGATGCGGAAGCCAAAAAGAAGGATGAGGAAATCACCAGCCACAATATTGACTATTTCGGCCAGCCGGTTTATGAATACTCGATTGGCGACGGACAGGAAGACGGCTATCTGGCCGCCTGTGAAGTCATCCGCCGCACCGTCGATCTGGACAAAACGGAAATCACCCGCGCCGATATTGTAGAGCGTTCCGCCATTGACGCCTTTACCGGGCGCACCATCAAGCCGGGTGAAATTGACGATAAATACAAAGCGCATGATTACGACGCCAAACTGATGTTGGACGACCGCGTCAAAGCCATGTCCGAAGACCTCTTTCAATTTTTTCTGGAAACCGGCGGCCCGCACCAGAAAACAGTCATCTTCTGCACACGCGACCATCACGCCAACCAGATGATGATTGCGCTCAACAATCTTTACACGGCATGGTGCCGGAAAGTGCAGCGTCCACCGAAGGAATCTTATGCTTTTCAGTGCACCGGCAATCCCGACTTGCGGCCTCCCGCCAGCGATCTGATTCCGGATTTTCGCGGCTCGAAAAACTCGCACTTCATCGCCACCACCGTTGATTTGTTATCCACCGGCGTGGACATTCCCAATCTGGAAAACGTTGTGTTTTTTCGCTACCTCGAATCGCCAATCAGCTTCTATCAGATGGTCGGACGCGGCACACGCACGGGCGAACCACGCGGCTCCAAGGCCATGTTCCGCCTTTACGATTACACCAACTGCACGCGCCTGTTCGGCGAAGAATTCAAAAGCCGCTACCGACCGACACAACCGCCGGATGAAGAAGGAAGCGGAGGCGAAGTGGGCGGCACGGAAACAGGCACTGGCGGTACCGGCAGACCGAAACCGCAACAAAAGATCATCCGTGTCCGCGAAAACAAATTCACCGTGCAAATTGAAGGCAACGGAATTTCCGTTCTCTGTCAGGAAAACGGCAAGGACATGCTTGTCCCTTACGAAGACTACAAACAGCGCCTCGCCGCAAGCCTTGTGGAGGAAGCCCCGAACGTGGAAGAACTCCGTTTGACATGGGTTGTCCCGGATAAACGACAAGCTCTTTTGCGCGGCCTGCCCGGCGGAGAACCGGCGGTAAGACTGGTGCGTGAGCTGGAAAACGAGCAGGAATGCGATTTGTTCGACGTGCTGGCCGAACTGGGCTACGGACTACCGCCCAAATCCCGACCCGAACGCGCCGCCGCCTTTACCTATAAAAACAAGCAATGGCTCAAAAACTTTCCCGAAAGAACGAGCGTAACGCTGGTGAAGATGGCGCGGCAGTTCGAGAAAAACGGAATAGAAGAATTGGAAACGCCGCAACTTTTTGAAGTGGAAGGCGTGGACTTCAACGCCCTCACCGGACTTCCTGTTGAACCAAGCACATTGATTCAAGAAACGAAAACGAGGTTACTGGCGTGA
>JAKLES010000094.1 GCA_022711575.1 Deltaproteobacteria bacterium
AACTGGGCTTTCAATACAAGTATACAACCTGTGAGGCATTTGATGACTACGCTGATTTCGTTAGAAGATGCAAAGGCAAGTGAAAAAAACCCAATTCTACATTGACCTTTTCAGTTCAGAAAAGAATTGTGCCTTTTACAACAAGCACTACTGCCTGATCGCCGATGGCCTAAATTGCATCACATCTTGATATTGGCCTTTAACAGCTGCGTCTTTGAAAGGAAAGGGGATGTATTGCCCATCCCGCCAAGTTTTGATTCCGTCGTCGTAGTGAGGACTCGAAGGGTTATCCGACTGACCGGAACTGTTAACCGCCAGCATCGGTTCTTCCAGACTAAAATCTACGATCATGCGCATGGCAGGAATAAGCCAGGTATCAAAATCCTTGCCCATCATATAGGCTGACACATTCAGAGTGAACGTATCTCCCCCGGCAGGATACGGCCCCCGGTTGAAGTATGACCACAAACTGCTCAGGGCCGTACGTTCGATAAAACCAAAATGGGATGCCATTTGAGAAGTGTCGGTTTCCCATGTGTAGGTATGCAGCGCCCCCCATCTCCATTTGCGAGGTTCATTGCCAAAAGTTGATTCCAAAAATGCGACGGCATCGGCCAATGAGCGCGCAATGATCTGCGCCTTGGTTTCTTTCCCGGGTGTATTGATGTCTTCCCAAAAGGGGCTCTCGTCACCCCGGACAAGGAGATGGTCGCAAGTAGCGTTATAGCTTTCGTTGTTGATGGACAGGAATGACTTCCATGTCTTTGAATCAGCCGGGCCTAATTCGTCTAAAAAAATGTTTTTCGTGACATAGTTAAAGAAGGTCCCCATTAGGGCAGCCTCTTTTGAATCAGCCTTCATATCGCCACTGAAGTCTCGCAGCATGGTAAGGGCAAGACGCGCCCGTGCCGCCATTTTTTCATCCTTCCATCTGTCGATTTCTTTTATAATCTCGCCGGCAAGCGTTCCTTTCAGTATAACGTCCTTGAGCTTTGGTATGAACAAGGAGTATGTGTCCAGTTGCATATCCATATTTGTTTGTGTTGTGTGTTTATCGGTTGCCGATGCCATCTGGTTGATACGCTCGGCACGCTCCGGCCAGTACCAGGAAGAGGAAAGGATATAGGGATAATCCTTCGTCACCGTTCGATGGTTGGCGGTTCCTATAAATCCGGCCGGCGGATTCTTAAGATTCGGCAATACATCCGTGTCCAAGAAACCAGTCCAGTCATATTCACCGGTCCAGCCCGGCGAAGGCATCAGCCCGCGGCCTTTTGCCCGGACGGGGTAATTGCCGATCACCTGCCAGGCAATGTTATCCCTATCCGCAAATACCATGTTCAGGGGAATGGCCTTTATTTGTTTTATAACAGGAATCGCTTCATTCAGAGAACCCGCAAAGCTCAGTTTGGAAAAAGCATTAACACTGTCATCATCCTTGGTGGCAGACGCCCAGCTCAGGGCCACGCCATAAGGGATATCAAATGATTTTGCCTGAAGGGAATGCAACGGCTCCTTTCTCAGCGCTTCGTTTAGAAGCGGTCCATGTATGGTCTCGTGAACGGTTATCGTAATGGGCTTTTCACCCTTGATTTTGAAGACTTCCTGGCGCTCTGTGGCAGGCATCCATCGCCCTTTATATAAATAATGCAATTTCCCATCTACGGGCTTGAGTTGTTCAAGAAACAAATCTTGATTATCGGCCATAACCATGGTCATGCCCCATGCTACATGACCATTGTATCCGGCGACTATGATAGGAATACCTGCAATATTAACCCCGGCGACATCTAAGGGACCGCCCTTCATATGCAACATATTCCACAGGGAAGGCATACTCAGGGGAAGGTGCGTATCGTTACAGAAAATACTCGCGCCGTCCTTGGTTTTGTTTTTACTAATGGCCCAGTTATTTGAAGCGGCGAATCCGCTTAAACCCACGGAGCTTAAGAGTGGTTGAAGTTCGGCAAGTTGTTTTATGCTTTCGGCAGCTTTGTTCAAATCAATCCCTTTGAGCTTGCCGGCCTCATCAAACGGGATAGGTTCATCAGGGTAGATGGGAAACAGCCATGCCGCTTTATCTGCGCCGATGGCTTGAGTGATATTCAAGGCGGCGATTTCTTCATGAAGATTAAAGGACAGTGCAAAGTTCACCAGGGCGAAGATCTTGATGGAATCAATGGGCTTCCATGGTTCAGGTCTATAGCCTGCCAGAGCAATACCTGGCGGCATTTTGTCTTTATGCTGATCAAGATAAGCATTCACGCCATCAGCATATCGTTGCATGATGACAAGGTTCCCGGGGGCGATATTTTTATAGAGGTTCTCTGCCACGCTTCTGAGGTTCATGGTGCGCATGTAAATGTCCAGATTAAGAACAGATAGTCCAGCCATTTCGGCAAGCCTACCCTCCGATATCAGTTTCAGCCCAATCATCTGGGCGAACCGGTCTGAGGCATGCACATACCCGACGACCATAGCCATGTCTTCCATGTTTTTTGCTTCCACGAAGGGAATGCCATAAGCGTCACGGCTTACCGTTACCGTTTCCTTGAGTCCGGTTAGAGTAGTATTTCCGTGAGAGTCATCAAGTTTGTCTTTGAAATGCCAATTCATCAGAGTGGAGCAACTTGCTGAGAGAAGGCAGATAGCTAAGATAAAACAGACTTTTAAGAATAGATTTCCAATATGACCCCATCTAATTCTAAGCCGTAAAATAGGGTTCTGCATTCAACCTCCTCGAATCATTTTCCAAAACGCTTTATGATCAATAGATGATTAATGATGATCATTGTTGATCGGAAGAAAGCAAAGACTTCAATCAATGAGATGGGCAATTATTTTTGTGCAATCAAAAAGCCGTCTTCATGAGAATAGGGCGGTAGATTGAAAGTCATCTAATGCTGGTTATTATTTCCTGCTGACGGCAGAAAGAGCAACCATGTTCACGATTACTCGCTACTCGAAGCCCATTATCTCATAGAGGCATTCCCCTTCTATTGGGGTCACTTTACCATGCTCGATGATGTCGCCTTTGTAATTTGCAATGACCCGAAAATAAGTGGGCCTTGCGATAAATGTTCTAGCGATCCATTGAGAAAAGGGGTTCAATTCAGCAGCCGTGAGCAGATCAACATCTTCAACCAGCGCTTTGAACCGGATGCTGAGGTGGGCTTGCACCTCTCCCTCGACAAAATCGATACTGAGCTCTCTTGGATAATGGCGCTTCAGCACAGGGTGGGTGACAAAATCCCACTGGCGAATCGTAGGACTGCCTGTGCCTACAATTATTTTGTCTCCCTTGGCAATATAAAGCGGCCTCGCTATATTCAAGGCAGGATTGATATAGTCAACATCGGCGAAGATAATAGTGTACTCGTCCGAGAAGATCCTTCCCCAGACCCAGTCCCGAGTTATCTCGTGAAACGGTTTTCTCCCCCAGTTGTGATCGGCGTATCCCACTCCTCTTACTTGCCTGGTTTGCCCGTTCTGGGTTATGGTGCCCTCTATGCGGTTACGAGCCTGATGGACACTCCAGAAAAAATCCAGTAAGTCTTCGTTGACGCCGTCTTTATGGGCGGGCGTCCATCCCGGTGCCGTCATGACAAATTTGAAATCTGCCGCAATACCTTCCATGTTCCACTGCACATGGTAATTCTTATCGTCTATTCTTCGGACAAATCCCGAAGGGCAGATAATATCCACATCCTCTGTCGAGGATTTCATTTCCCCGGCTTCAAGTATTTTTGCATAGAACTTTTTCTTCCAGTCCGGACTATAGAGCGAGAAGGTTACCGCAGATTTTCCATTTGTAAAACTCGGGTCGAAGAATACCCCAACAAAGGTTTCACCCGTATCCAAATGCCCGTCAAAATACCACCACTCGAAGGGACGCTTGCCTGTCAGAACATGGCGTGCCCTGTCCCGGGCACTGGGCTCGGCCTTGCCCCAGTTAATATATTGACTGCTTTTACCAATGCTCTCATCGGGCTTAGGCAGATGGGTGCAGGAAGAAGTGGTAAAGATGAACAGA
>JAKLES010000095.1 GCA_022711575.1 Deltaproteobacteria bacterium
TTAATTTTATTGCCGAAAATGTTATTTAAGCTTGAACAATTCGATTATTTGTGGTAATTGCCGCAAAATTTCACACATCCTCTGATTGCCGGCATGTTGCTTAGAAATTAAGTGTGCCGTGCAAGATGATGGGGGTGGCGGAAAAAAACAAAGGAGAAAAACATGTCAGCAATTTCAATGAAACTGTTACTCGAAGCCGGTGTCCATTTCGGGCATCAAACCAACAAATGGAACCCCAAGATGAAACCCTATATCTTCGGGGCGCGCAACAACATCTACATCATTGACTTACAGCAAACCGTTGGTATGTTCCAGGCGGCCTATAACTTCGTGGTGGATACGGTCAGCCAGGGCAAAGAAATTCTTTTTGTCGGAACCAAGAAACAATCACAGGAGGCGATTCGCGAAGAGGCGTCACGCTGTGGCATGCCTTATGTCAATCAGCGTTGGCTGGGCGGTATGTTAACCAATTTTGTCACCGTCAAAAAGAGTGTTGACCGCTTAAACAGCTTAAATAAAATGTTCAGTGATGATTCGATCAAGGCTTTTCCCAAAAAAGAAATTACCAAACTGCAAAAAGAGATGGAGAAGCTGGAAAATGTTTTGGGCGGAATTAAAAACATGAAATCCCATCCTTCCGCCGTTTTCATTGTCGACCCCAACCGGGAACGCATTACTGTCCAGGAAGCAAAGAAGTTGAAAGTTCCATTGGTTGCCATTGTTGATACCAACTGCGATCCGACGGACATTGATTATATTATTCCGGGAAACGATGATGCCATTCGGGCCATAAAATTGTTCGCCTCGAAGTTTGCCGATGCGGTTTTAGAAGGCAAGAAACGATTCGAAGAGAAACTGGCTGCTGAATCTAACAAAGAAGCGGGAGCCGCTGTGGTGGAAACCAAAGATGCCGAAGAGGATATACCCGAAAGCGTCGAGATGGAAAACAATTCTTCTGTGCCAACAGACAATTAGTGAACAGGCAAACCATGGGATAAATGTATATTTAAGGAATAGAATTCTAGGAGGATATAAAATTGGAAATTACTTCAACGATGGTAAAAGAATTAAGAACGAAAACCGGCGCCGGTATGATGGATTGTAAAGAAGCGCTTGCGTCGGTGGACGGCGATTTTGAAAAAGCGATTGATTTTTTAAGAAAGAAGGGACTTTCAGCGGCAACGAAACGCTCATCCAAGGCAGCCAAAGAAGGAACCATTGCTTCATATATCCACATGGGTGGTAGAATTGGTGTGATGGTGGAAGTTAATTGCGAAACGGATTTTGTGGCCAAGACCGATGATTTTCAGACGATGGCCAGAGACATTGCCATGCACGTTGCCGCGTCTAACCCGCTTTACGTCCGCCCGGATGAAATTGCTGAGGACATTCTTGAAAGAGAGAAAGAAATTTATCGCAGTCAGTTGCGCGAAGAGAAGAAGCCGGAAAAAATCTGGGATAAAATCATTGAGGGAAAACTCAAAAAATATTACGAAGACGTTTGCCTGGTCGAACAGAAGTTTGTTAAGAATCAAGACCTCACCGTTGGCACACTGATCAGCAATATGATTGCCAAGACAGGTGAAAACATTATTATCCGACGTTTCGCCCGCTTCCAGCTTGGTGAGGAAATAAAGTAATAATGAGCGAAAAGAAAGAATCGGCGTACAAAAGAATTCTCTTGAAGCTCAGCGGTGAAGCTCTTTTGGGCAAACAATCCACTGGCGTTGATCCGGATGTAGCTAATTATATTGCCGATGAAATTAAGTCTTTGGCCGATTTGAAAATCCAGGTTGGCATTGTCATCGGGGGGGGGAATATTTTTCGTGGCATGGAAGCCAGCGCCAAAGGGATGGACAGAACAACTGCCGATTATATGGGGATGCTGGCAACCGTCATCAACAGTCTTGCCCTTCAGAGTGCTTTAGAGATGCGTGGTCTGCCAACGCGTGTTCAATCGTCCATTGAAATGAGAGAAATCGCGGAGCCTTTTATTCAGCGGAGAGCTGTCCGTCATCTGGAAAAAGGCCGGATTGTCATTTTTGCCGGCGGGACGGGAAATCCCTATTTTTCCACGGATACTGCTGCATCACTGAGGGCAATGGAAATTCGAGCTGAGGTCATCATGAAGGCTACGAAGGTTGATGGTGTGTATGATGCGGATCCGGTCAAAAATAAATCGGCGACTATGTTTAGAAAGATAAGTTATATTGATGTATTAACAAAAAACCTTAAAGTAATGGATTCAACAGCAATTACGCTATGTCGTGATAACTCATTACCCATCGTTGTCTTCAATTTACAAAAAAAAGGAAATATCCGAAAAGTCATTTGTGGTAAAAAAATTGGAACTTACGTAGGAGAATGATCATGAAAGAGCAGATTTTTCAGAATTTCAAAGATGAAATGGAAAAAACGATATCTTCCCTGGAGAAGTCATTTAGCAGGGTAAGAACCGGTCGAGCGTCTGTTTCACTGCTGGACGGGATCAAGGTTGATTATTATGGAACACCAACCCCGATTGCCCAGGTTGCTACTCTTTCTGTTCCGGAAAGTCGTCTCATTGTCATTGCGCCATGGGATGTGACTGCCATCGGCGCGATTGAAAAAGCGATTCAAAAGTCCGATTTGGGCTTGATGCCTTCCACAGACGGTAAAGTGATTCGCCTGGCAATTCCACAATTAACCGAAGAGAGACGCAAGGAGCTTGTAAAAGTTGTTAAGAGGATGTCCGAGGAAGGCAAAGTTAAGTTGCGTAACGAACGTCGCGATGCCAACGAAGCATTGAAAGATTTAAAAAAGAATAATAAAATGTCCGAGGATGAATTACACGACGCGCAAGATGAAGTTCAAAAATTGACGAACCGTTATATCGAAAAGACCGATAAAATTCTGACGGTTAAAGAAAAAGAAATCATGGAGATTTAAACCCAACCGCAGAAAAACATCTTAATGGGGAGTCAAAAACTCCCCATTTGTTTTTTGAGGACAGATTAAATCGGAATGTTAAAGATTGATAAAAATAACCTGCCCCAACACATAGCCATTATTATGGATGGTAATGGGCGGTGGGCAAAACAGCACGCGATGGGGCGAATTCGAGGCCACAAAAAAGGAGCTCAAGCCGTCAGGACAGCAGTGACAGCATGTCGTGAAATAGGGATTTCATATTTGACTCTATTTGCTTTCTCTTCTGAAAACTGGGGCAGGCCCAACGAGGAAATTAATGCTTTGATGTCTTTATTGGGAGACTATTTAGACAAAGAAGCTTCGACTCTTCAAAAACAGGAAATCATGCTCACGACCATCGGAAATATTGAACGTCTTTATCCTCCTGTGAAAGAAAAACTTTTGGAAGTGAAGAAACTGACCGAGCACAATCGCAAAATGGTATTAAATTTAGCATTAAGCTACGGCAGCCGAGATGAGATTATTTTTGCCATAAAAAAAATGATTACAGATAACAGGTCAGGAAAACTTGATATCGATGATATCGACAATGATACGGTTGGACGTTATTTATATACAAATAACATTCCTGACCCCGATTTGTTAATTCGAACCAGTGATGAATATCGCATCAGCAACTTTCTACTCTGGCAGCTGGCTTACACGGAACTTTATTTTACAGATGTTTTATGGCCTGATTTTAAGAAGGACGATTTGTTGAAAGCGATAGCTGTTTATCAGCGGCGCGAACGACGTTTCGGATTGACGAGTGAGCAAATCCAGAACAAATAGGTTTTCACGCAAAGGGTAAAAAATGGCGATAAAAAACTCAAATCTCCAAAGATGGATGACCGGCATTGTTTTGGGCGTGGCATTACTCTTGCTCATCTTATGGAGTTCTTTGGAACTATTAACTGCCGTGATTACGCTGTTTATTGTAGTCGCTATTTGGGAATACAATGCTATTGTTTTCGGTCGTGGTTTTTTGAAAGAAAAAACTGAAAGTCTGATACTCGCAGTTCTTATCCCAGGGGTTGTGCT
>JAKLES010000096.1 GCA_022711575.1 Deltaproteobacteria bacterium
TGCACCAAGCCAGCCATATTCATAACGTTTGCACCCTTGCGCTGACCCAGCTTGCGTCCGACGAAATCGAGCGCCTGGATACCATTTGTGCCTTCATAAATGCAGGCGATTTTTTCATCGCGCAGGAATTGTTCTACGGGATATTCCGAGCAATATCCGTATCCACCGTAAACATCCATGGCCAGCGAGCAGATCAGCAGGCCTTTATCGGTCGAGTAAGATTTGATAATCGGGGTCAAAAGTTCGAGGTAGCCTTCCCAGTTGGCACTTTCCGCTTCTGTCTTGGCGATTTTGCTCATGTCCATGCAATACGCACCGAAATAGGCCAAGGCGCGAATACCCTCAACATGGGACTTCATCCACATAAGTTTTTTGCGGACATCGGGATGATTGATGATGGTCACTGCTTTGGCAGCCGGATTTTTCATCTCCCAAACCGGCGTTCCCTGAATGCGTTCTTTGGCGTAAGACACGGCATGCTGAAAAGCGGCCGATCCGATAGCGACACCCTGCATGCCAACGCCGAGACGCGCTTCATTCATCATCTGGAACATGATCTTAATGCCGGAGCGCTCTTCCCCGAGCAATTCGCCGATACATTTTCCGTCTTCGCCGAAATTCAGTGTAGCAGTTGCAGAGGCTTTGATGCCCATCTTATGCTCGATGCCGCCGCAATTCACATCGTTGAACTCGCCCAGAGAGCCGTCGTCATTGACGCGTATTTTCGGAACGATGAAAATGGAGATACCCTTGGTTCCGGCCGGATCGCCTTCAATGCGCGCCAGAACGGGGTGAATGATGTTCGGGGTCAAATCATGATCGCCCGCCGAGATGAAACATTTGGTTCCGGTGATCAGGAACTTCCCATCAGGAAGACGTTTAGCCGTCGTCTTCAGAGCGCCGACATCGCTGCCTGCACCCGGTTCGGTCAGGCACATCGTGCCGGTCCATTCACCGGAAAAACATTTTGCCATGTATTTTTTCTTCTGTTCTTCATTGCCGTAAACATTAATCAGATTGGCAGCGCCGTGGGTCAGACCGGGATACATCATGAAAGCATAATTGGCCGCGCAGAACAACTCTGAAACCGCATAACCTGCGGTATGAGGCAAGCCCTGACCGCCGACATCGGGAGAATCCATGGGGTTAATCCAGCCGGCTTCGCTATATTTTTTAAACGGTTCACGGAAACACTTGGGTACGGTGACTTTGCCGTCTTTAATATGGCAACCTTCTTCATCTCCTTCTTTTAAAGTCGGGAAGATGTCATTGACGGCCATCTTTTCGGCTTCGCTCAAGATCATCAATACGTCATCCTTGGAATAACCTCCATAGGCCTCTGAATCAAAAACTTTTTCAATTCCAAACTGCTCAAAAAGAAGAAACTGCTGATCGCGTGTGTTTACTAATAAATTGCCCATAACTGACTCCCTTCTTAAAATAGTTTAATATTTTTTAAACGTTAACAAACGTCCATTGCATCCATTATTCCTTTTAGGGGCATCCGGTTTGCTGCTGATTGGAATAAGCGCTCGCTCCGGCTAAAACACACTGCAGAGGTTTTCATGATCATTACAGGGCAAAAAGCAACTCTGAAACATCCTGCTTGCGGCTTGTTGACTAACACCTCATCAATTGATTATATTATAATTCCAAACGTGACCGAAAGTCAATTAAAATAATAAAAAATGAGGCGAAATAACGGTTCTTTTTCAGGTCTATGTACAAAATAGCCAAAGCAAGACAATTTTATTGACTATAACTCTGATATTCATAGTATTTTTCTATTTTAGCCAGCGCCCAGACCGCCTTGGGGAGTCCTTCGTAAACCGGAATGCCGGCCGACATCAAAATATTGTTGAAGACGGGAATCCATCTCCGGATGTCTGCTGAAGGCTGATACTGACGCCAAGCCACCAGCATAGGTTTTCCATGGGCATGTTTATATCCTTCCGTCGCCAGGTAAGAGGCAACGGTTTCAATATAAGCGCCTCCCGGTTTCTTGTTGAATAACCAGTCAAAGGGGACGGAAATGATGAAATTTGCGATTTCACCGCTTTGCGCAACGAGATCAAGCACTTCACCCATCAAGGGTAAATGGACAAAAGCGATAGCGGCGTCAATCGGATTACGGATCATGGAACCGGCCGGCGGGATCAGCTTTCTCAATTTGCGGGTCAGCTGTTCTGAAAGAACCGGAAGTTCCAGATTTGCTCGCGCGCAATTGTCGGCAATCGACACGCCATTACCTCCGCCGAATCCGATCACAGCTGTCTTCTTCCCACGAACTTTCCCCAAACGATGAAACGCCTGCGTGACATCAGCCATTTCTTCCAAGGATTCCACCCGAACCGCCCCTGTTTGCTGGAAAAAGGCCTTCCATATCTTTTCCCCGCCAGCCAGAGAGCCTGTATGCGAAGACACGGCCCTGGCTCCCGATTCCGTCAGGCCGCTTTTATAGATGATTACGGGCTTCCGGCGATTGATTTTCTTCACGCAATCGAGCAGAAGCCGACCGTTCTTTACGCCCTCAAGATACATGGTGACAATTGCGGTTTCTTCGTCACGGGTCAGATAATCCAGAAAATCGGTGCTGTCCAGTGTCAACGCGTTGCCGTAACTTATGACCTTGCTGAAATAAATGTTGTAATGATCTGTAAGATAATTCGTAAAATCCTGGGCATTGCCGCCGCTCTGGCTGATCATGGAAACAGGCCCGCTTTCCGTAGAAGCAGCTTCCCAGGTCAACATCCGATTTTTCGGAACGTAGAATCCCATACAATTCGGCCCGATTACGCGCAGTCCGCCTTGGCAGGCAATCGTTTCAATTTCCTGCTGCAGTCTAAGGCCTTCGTCTTCACCTGTTTCCTTAAAACCGGAACTGAAAATATGAATATTCTTGTTTCCGGCGATGATACATTCTTTCAAAACGCCCGCAACCAAAGGTGCGGGAATGGAGACGATAACCAGATCCACCGCCTCCGGCAGCGACGCCAAGTTGGGATACACCTTGATTCCATCGATGTCGTCAAGTTTCGGGTTGATAGGGTAGAGCCTTCCCCGGTAGCCGAAATTTCTCATACAGCCGAACATCCCGGCAAATTCGCCCGCATCCGGACGGGTGGCGCCGACCACGGCAACGGATTCGGCATGGATCATGACGTCGAGAGCGGCGCGAATTTCCATCGATCGCTTTCTGAGCCAACCTTCGCTTAATTTCCCGCCGACGGTCACGACCTTGCCGTCATCAAGTGCAATCAGCGCGTCCACGGCCACAACTTTCCCCTTCGAGGTAACGATGAGCGGGTTGATGTCCACTTCTTGAATATCAGGCTGTTCGAGACCG
The DNA here is from genome assembly GCA_022711575.1 of Deltaproteobacteria bacterium. GTDB lineage: Bacteria > Desulfobacterota > Syntrophia > Syntrophales > Smithellaceae > UBA8904. Next base: position 3,347 of record JAKLES010000096.1, read on the forward strand.
AGCTTTGCCAGACCAAGCAAAACATCTACAAACTGATCAAGATTGGCAGGTGCTTCACCGCGGAAATTTCCCAAGAGCTTTTGAGATGAAATTTCTTCAATCATCCGTCGGGCGTCCTTTTCATCAAAGGGAGCGATGCGGAAAGTCGTATCGGCCAGTGCCTCGGTGAAGATACCGCCAAGGCCAAACATGACAACCGGGCCGAACTGGGCATCCCGAAACAACCCGGCAACGAATTCCCGGCTGCCTTGAATAAAAGGCGAGATGAGGCATCCTTCCCAATCATCGCCTGCTGATTCTTTGATGGCGCAAAAAGCCTCGCGGATTTCTCTGGCTGATTTCAAATTCGTCTTCACCAGTCCACGTTCGGTTTTGTGTATGAGTTTCACACCGTGTCCCTTGACAACAACCGGAAACCCGATTTTTTTCGCTTGTAAAACAGCTTCCTGCACACTTCCAACAACCTTGTCTTTGATAACCGGCACACCGTAATCACCGAGCAGTTTTTTGGATTCCGCCTCCGTCATGGACAAACGTCCTTCCGCTTTCAATTGTTTGATCAGTCTGTCTGCACGTGTCATTTTCATTTTTTCTTCAGTCCCTGTCATTCAAATAATGAAATAATGTT
>JAKLES010000097.1 GCA_022711575.1 Deltaproteobacteria bacterium
TCCAGTTTTTTAGCGAGTTCGCCGATGGACGTAAATTCGTCACTCATGGTTGCTCCTGATTTTTAGAAAGAGATTGCAGAGGCGCGCCGCGGCAGGCCCCCGCGCATTTATGTGTTGAATTTTTCTTTCAGCTCCCGCTTCAAAATTTTTCCTGATGGATTTTTGGGTAACTTATCGGCAATGACCACCTTCTTGGGGCATTTAAACCCAGCCAACTTTTCTTTGCAGTGGGCGATAATCTCCTTGTCGCTGAGGGTCACGCCTTTCTTCGGCACAACCACGGCCGCAACAATCTCTATCCATTTCGGATCAGACAGGCCGATTACGGCTACTTCTTCGATACCGGGATACTGGTAGAGAACCTCCTCGACTTCGCGGGACGCGACGTTCTCGCCGCCTGTTTTTATCATGTCCTTCTTGCGGTCCACCACATAGAGATAGCCGTCTTCGTCGAACCGGCCCAGATCCCCGCTGTGGAACCAGCCGAACTCGAAAGCCTCTGCGGTTTTTTCCGGGTCGTTAAGATAACCAGTCATGACATGGCCGGATCGATGGACGATTTCTCCGACGGTTCCGACCGTAACGAACTTTCCATCGTCGTCCATGAGCCTCGTTTCGACATTCAGAACTGGTTTGCCCGCGGATCCCGGCTTTAAAAGCTGATCCTCAGGCTTCAGGATGGTGGCCACCGGCCCCATCTCGGTTTGTCCGTAATAGTTCCAGAGCTTCAGACCGCGGAACGTAACGGAAAGCTGCTTAATAATTTCCACCGGCATGATGCTGGCGCCATAGGCCGCCTTTTTCAGGCTGGCGTGGTTGTGTTGCCTGAATTCCGAATGGTTCAATATCCCGATCCAAACTGTCGGCGGAGCAAACATGTGCGTGATCTGGTATTTTTCGATGAGCCTGATCATTTCCAAAGGATCCGCTTTGTGCATGATGACATTGGTGGCCCCGATATACAAATAGGGCATCAGGAAACAGTGGAGCTGGGCGCAATGAAACAGGGGCAAGGCGTGCAGGCTTACATCGTCAGTCTCATACTGTCCGTCGAAAATACAACTGTGATACTGCGACATGAGAGCTCTGTGTGAGAGCATGGCGCCCTTGGGCTTGGACTCTGTTCCACTCGTGTAGGGAATCTGCACGATATCTTCCGCACTGACTTCCACCTGGGGCTCGTCGTAGGTCATGGCCTCCATTTCCGCGATCATGTTGAAGAAACCCTCAGGAACCAGAGAATCACCCAGGGGGAGGAAGCCCCACTTTTCCACCGTGGTAAATTTATCCTGGTCTTTGGCAATGATCGGGTACAGGATGTCTTCGACGATGAAGATCCGCGAGCCTGAATGATTGATGACGTAAGCGATCTCCTCGGCGTTGAGCATGTAGTTGATGGGAACTTGGATAGCGCCGATCTTGGCCAAGCCGATCATGCTGATGGGGTAGTAATGCGAGTTGTACGCGTAAACCGCAACCCGGTCGCCCTTTTTAACCCCGCAGCTGGTCATGAGGTTGGCAAAACGCCGCGCCTCCCGCTCGAGTTCGTAGAACGAAAGTTTCAGGTCTCGGAAAATGATGGCGGTTTTATCGCCGTATTTTGTTGCGGCCCTACGGGCCATATCGCCAATGGTATCACGATAGCAGATGTTGCTCATAATCTTTTACCTTTATCTTATTGATATTTTTTTTCAAACATCTCTTTCATTTTGAACTTTTGAATTTTGCCGCTTGCCGTCATCGGGTAGCTGTCGACAAATTCCCAGTATTTGGGAATTTTGTGCCGCGCGATTTTTCCTTTGCAGAACTCGATGAATTCCTCCGCTGTTGTTTTGTGGCCGTTTTTCAACTGGATGACGGCCAGCACCTGCTCTCCATATTTCTGATCGGCAATTCCGATGACCTGGACATTGACGACTGCCGGATGTGTGAAGAGAAATTCTTCCAATTCTCGGGGATAAATATTTTCGCCGCCCCGGATGATCATATCTTTAATCCGGCCGGTTACTTTAAAATACCCGTTTTCGTCCACTTCTCCCAAATCGCCCGTATGCAGCCATCCATCTTTGTCAATCGCGTCGGTTGTGGCTTCCGGCATTTTGTAATAACCTTTCATCACGCAGGCGCTGCGGGTAATAATTTCGCCCTGTGTGCCTGCCGGTAAATCCTGGCCGCTTTCCGGATCAATAATTTTACCTTCGATATTCGGCAAGAGGCAGCCGACGGTTGCAACGCGCAGATCAACCGGATCATCGCGCCGTGTCATTGTCATAACCGGTGAGGACTCGGTCTGGCCGAAGGCAATGACAATTTCGGAGCAGTGCATCTTTGTGTTTACTTGATTCATGGTTTCGACGGGGCAGGGCGCGCCCGCCATAATGCCGGTGCGTAGGGACGTCAAATCGTAGCGGTCGAAATCAGGATGATGTAAAATGGTTACAAACATCGTCGGCACGCCGTTGACCGCCGTGCATTTTTCTTGCGCCATCGTTTCCAACGCTTTTAGCGGATCGAAATATTCCAGGATCACCATAGCAGAGGCGTGATACACGCAGTTGAGTGTGCTCATGACGCAGCCGAAACAGTGAAAGACAGGCACCTGAATAAGCAGGCTGTCTTTTTCGGTCATGCCCATCACATCGCCGACCATTCGTGCGTTGTTGACGATGTTATGATGCGTCAGCATGACGCCCTTCGGAAAACCGGTTGTCCCGGAGGTGTATTGCATATTGATCACATCATCATCGGACAGAGAATTCATCCGGTCATCCAGTTCCTGCTCTGTTATTTTCTCGCCCATGTTAATCAGATCGGAGAATTTGAACATGCCGGGCGGATTTTCTTTTTTGCCGATATAAATGACGTTTTTCAAAAGTGGCAATTTGGCGGAAATGAGTTTCCCGGGCTGATGAAAATCGAGTTCCGGTAGAATTTTACGCACCGTGTCGTAAAAGCTGGTGTCGCGATACGTATCAATGAGAAACAGCGTAGTGGAATCGGATTGCTTGAGAATGTATTCCAGCTCGTGCGACTGGTAATTGGTATTGATGGTGACCAGAATGCCGCCGACCATACCCAGCGCAAATTGCAGATAAACCCATTCCGGGACATTGGTTGTCCAGACTGAAACGTGATCGCCGCGTTTGATGCCCAGTGCCAGAAGCCCCCTAGCCGTTTTGCGGCATTGTTCATATAGCTGACTGTAACTGTACCGGACATTAAATTGAGGGCAGATAAGAGCGGGGTTTTCGGGGAAGCGACTGACCGTGTCTTGAATCACATCGCCCATCGTTTTGTTTACAAAATCGGACATATAAAGTACCTCAAAAATTTATTTTTAAGCACATTAAGCTCTTTGCCGAACATGGTTCGGTTTCGGCTCAACGGCTAATTTTAATCAAACGCAATACAAAATCACTTAACGTAAACTGGACTAAGTATGCACGATTTTTAAATTGTATCAATAAATTTTTATGTAAGAGCTGGTATCACAAGAGGATGTAAAGGATATAAATATTTTTAAAATTAAGCATTTAGTTGCTGAACATAAAAAATATGCATGATTTTAATTGATCATGTTTGATCGTGGACGATTCACAATGTTTTTTGTTGACTTCTGAGTCATTTTTTCATTAATTTGTGAAAAATCCAATTACGGAAATGAGGCGCAAAACGAAATGACCTAACCACCCGATGATCTAAAGTTCACTCGAGGTGGCACGTTGTCACGCGAGGTCATAAGTCGTAATGGGTCAATTGAACTATCCTGCAAAGCGGTGGGTTTCAGGTCCGTGGTTCAAGCAAAAAAAGGAAAAAGCCGATGATCAATATCGAATCGTTGATTCCACATCGTGAACCGATCAAAATCATCACGGAGATCCTAGAACTAAACGATAATAGCGGCAGCGCCTCAGCTGTGGTTAATGAACACTGGCCTCTTTGCGACGGCCGGGCGGTCCG
>JAKLES010000098.1 GCA_022711575.1 Deltaproteobacteria bacterium
AGACGAACACCGCGATCCAATTGGGCTTGTGTGGATTTATCCAGATCCGAACCGAACTGGGCAAACGCCGCCAGTTCTCGGAACTGGGCCAGATCCAGTTTCAGCGTGCCGGCAACCTGTTTCATCGCCTTCACCTGGGCGGCGCCGCCGACGCGGGACACGGACAAACCGACATTGATAGCCGGACGGATACCGGAGAAAAACGAACTCGGTTCAAGATAAACCTGGCCGTCGGTAATTGAAATAACGTTTGTGGGAATATAGGCCGAAACGTCGCCTGCCTGGGTTTCAATAATCGGCAGAGCCGTCAGCGATCCACCGCCCAGCTCTTGACTGACGCGGGCTGAGCGTTCCAGCAAACGGGAGTGGTTATAGAAAATGTCTCCGGGATAAGCTTCACGCCCGGGAGGACGACGTAAGAGCAGGGAAATCTGACGATAGGCAACAGCCTGTTTGGACAAGTCATCGTAAATAATCAATGCATCCTGACTTTTGTCACGGAAATATTCACCAATACTGCAACCGGCGTAAGCCGCGATATACTGAAGCGTTGCCGGGTCAGACGCGCAACCGGCCACAACGCATGTATAAGACATCGCGTCATGCTGCCTTAATTTTTCTACAATCTGCGACACGGTTGATTTCTTCTGGCCGATGGCGACATAGATGCATTTAACGCCGGTGTCTTTCTGGCGAATAATCGCATCGATGCAAATGGCCGTTTTACCAATTTGACGGTCACCAATAATGAGTTCACGCTGACCACGTCCGATCGGTGTCATGGCATCAATGGCCTTGAGGCCTGTGTACATCGGCTGATTAACGGGTTGGCGCGCAATAACACCGGGAGCAACCATTTCAATACGGCGAAACTCCGTGGCTTCGATGGGCCCCTTGCCGTCTAGCGGTGCTCCTGTCGCGTCAATGACACGGCCGAGCAGTCCATCACCTACCGGAACCTGCGCGATTTTGCCGGTTCTTTTAACGATATCGCCTTCTTTGATATGCGTGACCTCTCCCAGAACGGCAACACCAACGTTATCTGCTTCCAGATTGAGAACCATGCCCAGGATGCCGCCGGGGAATTCGAGAAGCTCCATGACCATGGCATTTTGCACACCGTAAATTCTTGCGATACCGTCACCGACGGACAGGACTGTTCCTGTTTCGCTTATATCCAGCTTTTTTTCATAGCTTTTAATTTGCTCAGAAATAATTTGACTAATTTCTTCCGCCTTGATTGCTTCCATGTCTTATCTTGCCTCCCCTAAGAGATTCCTCATATTGTTCAATTGGTTTTTGATGCTGCCGTCGTAAAGCGTATCACCAACACCAATGAGTATGCCGCCCAAAAGACTCTTGTCAGATTCCACCGTGACTTCAACGGCCTGGCCTGTCATTTTTTTCAAATTAGAAGTTATGTAATCCTGCATTTCACCAGACAGAGGAAATGCCGTCTTCAAGGTTACTCTCACCTTCTGAAGCGTTTCATCCATCAATTGTCTATAACAGGTTTCGATATCCGGCAGAACGTCGATCCGCTTCTTATCGATCAGCAAATTTAAAAAATTAATCGTCATTTTGGAAAGCGATAATTTGCCAATGATCTTTTCCAGTACCTTCTTCTTAGCTTCCTCATCAAAAATCGGATTGGCTAAGAAGCCACCCAAATCTTTATTCTCTGCAACAATTGAAGAAAACTGACTGAGCTCGTTATAATACTGCTCTAGTTTTTTTTCTTCCCCGGCAATTTCAAAAAATGCGCGAGCGTATCGTTTTGAAATATTGCTGATCAATGTTTATTCACCACCTTATCCATATATTCCTTGACCATGGCTTCATGATCCTGCGTTGTGATATTTTTCTTCAATATTTCTTCCGCCATTTGCACCGAAAGGAGAACCGCTTCACTGCGCAATTGACCGGATGCTTTTTTCAACTCCTGTTCAAGACGCGCTTGGGCGTCTTCTTTCATTTTCTCAGCGACTTTGGTTGCGTCTTCAATAATTTTCTGCTTCTCAACAACGCCCTGAGCCTTAATCATTTCAAAAATTCCATCAATCTCGAGGGAAGCCTTGTCGATCTTTTCCGCATACTCTCTATATTGCTTCTCGGCATCCGCCTTTTGAACAGCGGTGCTTTCCAGGGATTCCTTGATCTCCTGACGCCGGCCTGCAAAAAAACTCTTGATTTTAGGCGCCAGCATCCAAACCAGAAAACCGATGATGAGAACAGCATTAACGGTTTTAAAAGCAAAGCCTTTCCACTGAGAAGACTCATGACCCTCGCCGCCACCTGACGCATAAACCATACAAGCTGAAATGAGAACAATGAGGAGGGAAAGAACCAGCGACAAATAAATAGATCGGCGTGAAGATTTCATTGGACTCTCCTTCCCAGAATCTTTTCTGCGATTTCCAGCGAAAGCTTACGGGACTGATTATCCAGTATTTGCCTTGCCGCCTGCATTTCCTGATCCATCTTCTTCTGAGATTCCTGCGCCATTAAAGGGATTTGATTGCGGACGGCATCCACGATGCTTTTAGCTTGCTGCGCCCCCTCACTGATAATCTCTTTTTTCAAATCAGAAGCGCTCGTTTTGGCTTTGTTGAGTTTTTCATCATACTCCGCCGCTTTTTTATCCACAGAGTCCTTAAAAAGCTTAATCTCATTTTCAAGTTCTTCAAGCTGCTTTTTACGGCGGTCTATAATGGATAATATGGGTTTATAGAGAAGATAATTGAGGATAAAAATCAAGGCTATGAATGTAGCCATCTGGACGAAAAGAGTTAAATCTGGAATTACGGTAACCACAACTTACCTCATCGACTTTTTCAGGACCTATTGTCCCTTTAATTCATTTTATCAGGGCCAATAAGGTGAATTAAATTTTACTACATTGCAAGCATCGTAATCTCTGGCAGTGATTTATTTCAGAAACTTAAAGCTCACAATCGGGCTTATGCTGAAACTAGCCACACCGCGAAGACGGAGGTTACTAATCATACCCTTGTTTGGTTGTCAAGCTTTTTTATGACCGGCGGTCTTTTTTTGATAAATTCGGTGTTATGATAGTTGAAATAAGCGCTTAAAAGGACTTATTTCATCGCTATATCAATATTTTTTTGTTCTTTCGATGCACTCATGTGCGACGTGCCGTCAAAAAGCGCCCCCTCTTCCATAATAAAAACCGGCGTCTGTACATCGCCAAAAAATTTGCCCGTGGAATGAATGTTGATTTTTTCCTTTACTTCAATACTGCCCTTAACTTCACCGCCGATATAAACACTATTAACCGCTATGTTTGCCTGGACAGAAGCGCCCTGACCAATGTCAACGGACCCCTGCCCGTAAATCTCTCCTTGAAAATCACCGTCTATACGCACATTACCCTTGAAAATAAGTTTACCGATAAACTCGGCGCCTTTGCCTAAAAAAGCTTTTGTATCTTCAACGTGTTTCTTTTTTGCCCACATATTCTTCTCCTTGCGATGCTGAACGAAAAACAGATCAACGTTGCAAAATAAATCTGCGCACACTCACATTCATTAACAGTCCTATCGCTCCCAGTAACGTGACGATCGCCGAACCGCCGTAACTTAAGAAAGGCAAAGGAATGCCCACAACCGGCATCATGCCCAAAACCATCCCCATATTAATCAGTACCTGCCAGGCAATCAGCGCGGTAATGCCAAACGCGAGTATCGTGCCCAATAAATCTTTTGAATGCAAGGCAATTTTTAAACCCCAAATGATCAAAGATAAAAACATCAACATCAACACCAGACCGCCTAAAAATCCCCACTCCTCAGCAAACACGGAAAAAACAAAATCCGTTTGCTGCTCGGGTAAAAACTTCAACTGGGTTTGCGAACCTTTTAAAAATCCCTTGCCCAGAAATCCTCCGGAACCAATTGCAATCATCGATTGAATGATGTGGTAACCGGCGCCCAG
>JAKLES010000099.1 GCA_022711575.1 Deltaproteobacteria bacterium
ATCATTGTGGATGAAGCTCACGAGCGCAGCCTCAATATTGATTTTATTTTAGGTTATCTGCGAACGCTGCTTTTGAAAAGAAAAGACCTGAAGCTGATTATCACCTCCGCCACCATTGACACGGCCAAATTTTCCCAGGCGTTCGATAACGCCCCGGTAATCGAGGTTTCCGGGAGGATGTATCCGGTTGAGGTGCGCTATCGGCCCATCGATCCGGTCCGGGAAGAAAAAGGGGAAACGACTTATGTTGAAGAAGCCGTGGCCTGTGTGGAGCAATTACAGCAGGAAAATCGATTTGAAGATATTCTTATCTTCCTGCCCACCGAGCAGGATATTCGTGAGACGTGCGAGCGCCTGGCAAAACGTTGTTCCGGTCTGGTGTTGCCTTTATTTGCCAGACTCTCCGCAGGGAATCAAAGGCTTGTTTTTTCGCCCGCTTCTCAGCAGAAAATCATCGTGGCAACGAATATCGCGGAAACATCCCTTACGATCCCCGGCATCAAATACGTAATTGACGCTGGGCTCGCTCGCATTCTGGAATATAATCCCCGCAGTCAAACCACCGGACTGCCGATCAAACCCGTTTCGCGCAGCAGCGCCGAGCAAAGGAAAGGGCGGTGCGGCCGCGTTCAGAACGGCATCTGCATCCGCCTATACTCCCGGGAAGACTTCGCCGACAGGCCTCTTTATACGACGCCGGAGATCCTGCGCTCCAATCTGGCCGGCGTAATCCTGCGTATGCTGGCTTTAAATCTGGGCTTGGTCACTTCCTTTCCTTTTATCGACCGGCCCCACCCTAAAAATATCCGTGACGGCATCGAAATCCTGCGCGATCTGGGCGCGCTCACGCGCGATGAGAGTGAGACAGAAACGGAACATTACAAACTGACTGAAATTGGCCGTACCATGTCTCAATTTCCGTTGGACCCGCGGGTGTCGCGGATGATCATTGAAGCAAAGCGAGAAGGCTGCCTAAACGAAATAGCCGTCATTGCTGCGGCGCTGAGCATCCAGGATCCCCGTGATCGCCCCTATGATAAAATCGATCAGGCCGCAGCCGCACATGCTCAATTTCAGCACCCGGAATCAGATTTTCTCACTTACTTGCAACTCTGGAACCGTTATTCCGATTCACTCGAAAAAATGCAATCGCAAGGCAAGTGGAGAAAATTCTGCCGCGATCATTTTCTTTCTTACCGGCGCATGACGGAATGGCGGGATATATACCATCAGATTCTGGAGATTATCAGCGGAAAAAATATAGCGCATAAGCACAGGAAACCTGCAAAAATCGAAATTGACCAGACGACCTCCGATAAAATTCACCGCTGTATTCTCAGCGGTTATCTTTCCAACATCGCTCAGAAAAAAGAAAAAAACTTTTATACGGCTGCGAAAAGCCGCGAGGTGATGCTTTATCCGGGCTCCGGACTTTTCAACCGCGGCGGACCCTGGATCGTCGCTTCGGAAATCAGTCTGACTTCCAGGGTTTTTGCCCGCAACGCTGCCAATATTAAGAGTGAATGGCTGGAAGAGCTGGGCAGGGATCATTGTCGTTATACCCATTGGGCGGCACACTGGGAAAAAAATCGCGGCCAGGTTGTGGCCCTGGAAAAAGTAATTTTATTCGGATTGACCATCGTGGCGCAAAGAACGGTTGCCTATGAACGCATTAACCCGGAGGAAGCCAAAAAGATATTCGTCCGCGAAGCGCTGGTGATGGGAGAAGTCGGGCGCAAACTGCCCTTTCTGGAACACAACCTGTCTTTGTGGGATAAAACCAAGACGATGGAAGATAAGCTGCGTAAACGCGGCATCGCCGTTGATGAAGAAACGTTGGCCCAGCTCTACGAGCAGAGATTGCCGCTGATCTCGGACATCCGCTCCTTACAGAAACTGATCAAAGACCAAGGAAGCGATGATTTTCTGCGTCTTCGGGAAGAAGACTTCATCGCCCACGATCCAGACCCCCGGGAACTTCATCAATTTCCCGATCAGATTAAAATTGGCAACGCAGCATTGGCCTGCCATTATCGTTTTGAACCGGGCCTTACGGGAGATGGCGTGACCGTCTCAGTGCCGATAGGGCTGGTTTCCAAAGCAGCGTCTGAAAATATTGAAAAGCATCTGCCGTCTCTGTTACAGGAAAAGGTCTTCTATATGCTGAAGTCTCTACCCAAAAATGCCAGACAAAAGCTGCCACCTTTGGTTCAAATTGCCAAGATATTCAGCGAACAGACAACGATTGAGGATAACTCTTTGCCGCTGGCTTTAAGCAAGTTTTTATTCCATGAATATGCCTTGACAGTGCCGGTCGGTTCATGGGCTTTGGATAAGTTACCGCCTTATTTGAACATCCGCTACAGTGTGATTGATGATCAAGGCAGCGAAGTCAGGAACAGCCGGGATATCGGAGAACTGCAAAAAGAACTGGCCGAACAGGTCCATCAAACCTCTTTCACCGCCTATCGCAGGCAATGGGAAAAGGATGACATCATCTGCTGGAATTTTGGCCGGTTACCCGAAAATATTGAGCTTATGGGGAAACACGGTTTGACAGGCTATGCATATCCCGCCCTGCAAGTAACGGACCGTGTTATCAATTTGCGTCTTTTCTCCAACCCGCAGGAAGCCGCCGCCAATCACCTTCAGGGCGTTGCCGCGCTTTACGATATTTTTTTTGCAGACAAGCTCAAACAACTTAAAAAAAATATCATCCTGGGCGGCGAGTTGAAAAATTGGGCTGTGAACATCGGCAATCCCCGACAGATGGAGCAGTCCATTTTGAATCGTGTTAAAAAGGATTTGTTTTATCAATCCTGGCGCAGTTCCGAAGAATTTATCAACCATGCCCATACCGTCAACGCAAAAATCCTGCAATGCGGCCAGCAGGTTGTTAACGCCATAACACCGGTTCTCAAGAGCTTTGCGGAGACTTATGATTCACTGCAAAAAATGATGCAAAAAAACCGGATGAATAATCCCGTGCTCAAATTTCTAAAAAGCACCCAGGCAGATCTGCATAATCTTATTCCCGAAAATTTCCCGGAGCTGTATGCTTTTGACCATCTGTGCGACTTGCCACGCTATCTGAAAGCTCTGTCGATACGGGCCGAGCGCGGCAGTCTAAATCTGGCAGCCACGGAAGCCAAATTACAAGATGTTGCGATTTATACGAAACATCTTCAGGAAATTATGAACAACGTGGCATCCACTGCGTCAGCGGAAAAAAAGAATAAAATGGATGAACTTTACTGGATGATCGAAGAATACAAAGTTTCGCTTTTCGCCCAGGAGCTCAAAACCCCCTACCCTGTTTCACCCAAAAGGCTTCAGAACCTGATCCGGGAAATTGAAAATATCATTTATTGATTATTTGCATTCTTTCATTGCTTGAGCAAATCCATCCATAGAATGGATGATCGTCGCATCATCGACACAGAAGGCAATACGGAAATAACCGGGACAGCCGAAACCGCTGCCGGGAACGACCAGAATGTTTTTCTGCAAAAGCATCTGGACAAATTTTATATCATCAGGAAGCGGACTTTTCACAAATAAATAAAAAGCTCCCTGCGGTTTTGTAAACTGATAACCGGCCCTGGCCAGTCCATTACACAGCAGATCGCGCTTTTTCTGATAGATTGTTACATCAACGGTTACATGCTGAAGATTGGCCACGATCCGCTGCATAAGCGCCGGCGCGTTTACAAAACCCGAAATACGGGTGCATAAAATCAATGCGCTGATCAAGTCGGCCGCTTCGCTTATCTTCGGATGAACGGCAATGTAGCCGATTCTTTCTCCCGGCACAGACAATGTCTTAGAATAGGAGTACGCCATGATGCTGTTGGAGTAGGCTTTTAATATACCGGGAACCGTAACACCGTCAAAGACAATTTCCGCATACGGTTCATCCGAGATGAGATAGATTGCCCGGCGCTGC